>SKUG01000105.1 GCA_007122215.1 Thermoleophilia bacterium
CGGCTGCGCGAGCTGGTGCTGCAGGTGGCTGCCGAGCGGCTGCGCCGTGCCGGCTTCGGGCAGGTGGCGACGCCGACCTTCGAGCACACCGAGCTCTTTGCCCGTGGGGTCGGTGAGCACACCGACGTCGTGGCCAAGGAGATGTACACCTTCGCCGACCGCGGGGGGCGCTCGCTGACCCTGCGGCCCGAGGGTACTGCACCGGTTGCACGTGCCTTCATCAGCCACGGGATGCACAAGTGGCCGCAGCCGGTGAAGCTCTGGTACGCCGCGCCGATGTTCCGCTACGAGGCACCACAGAAGGGGCGCTACCGGGAGCACTGGCAGGTCGGGGCAGAGTGCTTCGGCGATCCCTCGCCGACTGCCGATGCCGAGCTCATCGCGACGCTGGCCGCGACCTACTCCGACCTCGGCCTGCGCGGCACCCGGCTGCGCCTCAACACGATCGGGGATGCCAGCACCCGCCCGGCCTACCGGGAGCTCCTGCTCGCCTACCTCGCCCCACACGCCGCCGAGCTCGCCGACGACGACCGGCGACGGCTCAACGACAACCCGCTGCGGCTGTTCGACTCCAAGCACCAGCGCACCCGCGAGCTGCTCGCCGATGCGCCGAAGGTCCGCGAGCACGTCTCGCCGGACTGCGGCGAGCACTTCGCTCAGGTCCGCGCGCTGCTCGATGCAGCCGGCGTGGCATACGAGCTCGACGACACCCTCGTCCGCGGCTTCGACTACTACACCCACACCACCTTCGAGTTCACCGCCCCGGGCATGGGTGCCCAGGACGCCATCGGCGGCGGGGGGCGCTACGACGGGCTGGTGGGCCAGCTCGGCGGCCCGGCAACCCCCGGCGTGGGATTCGGCTGTGGGGTCGAGCGGCTCGTGCTGGCCCTGCAGGCTGCCGGTATCGAGCTGCCGGCCGAGCGCGTCCATGCCTACGTCGGAGCCGAGCCCGGGGCGCCGGCCGGGGCGGCATTCGCGCTGGCCTGCCAGCTGCGCGACCTCGGCCTGCGCTGCGAGCTCGACGGTGCCGGACGCAGCCGCAACGGCCGCTTCAAGCAGGCCCAGCGACTGGGCGCGCGGCTGCTCGTGGGGATCGAGGACGACGGCAGCGTGCTCGTGCGCGACCTCGAGCAGCGCGACGAGCAGTCCGTGACAGCCGCCGACGCAGCTGCGACAATCGCGGCCCGACTGGAGGAACGATGAAGTACCGAAGCCACGTCACGTCCGAGATCGACGAGTCCATCGTCGACGGCGAGGTCCGGGTTGCCGGCTGGGTCGACAGCGTGCGCGACCACGGCGGGCTGGTCTTCATCGACCTGCGCGACCACGGCGGCATCATCCAGCTCGTGCTGGATCCGGCAGATGCCCCCGCCGAGCACGAGCTGGCACACACGCTCCGCAACGAGGCCTGCATCTGCGCTGCAGGCCGCCTGGTGATGCGCGACCCGGAGGTCGTCAACCCCAACCTCGCGACCGGCACGGTGGAGGTCCGCACCACCGAGCTGGAGGTGCTCTCCCGCGCCGGCGTGCTGCCGTTCCAGCTCAGCGACGAGAACGTCGACGAGACGGTGCGCCTGCGACACCGCTACCTCGACCTGCGCCGCGAGCGGATGCAGCGCAACCTCCGTCTGCGCGCCACCGCCGTGCGCGCGATGCGCGAGTACCTCGACGAGCACGGCTACGTCGAGCTCGAGACCCCCGTGCTGACCCGCTCGACCCCCGAGGGCGCACGCGACTTCCTGGTGCCGGCCCGGATGCGCCCCGGCAACTTCTACGCGCTGCCCCAGTCACCACAGCTCTTCAAGCAGCTGCTGATGGTGTCGGGCTTCGAGCGCTACTACCAGGTCGCACGCTGCTTCCGCGACGAGGCCCAGCGTGCCGACCGCCAGCTCGAGTTCACCCAGCTCGACATCGAGCAGGCCTTTGCCACCCGCGAGGAGGTCTACTCCATGGTGGAGGGGCTCTTCGCGCACGTCTGGGAGCGCACCATCGGCGCGACGCTGGCAACACCCTTCCCACGGATCAGCTACCACGACGCGATGCTCCGGTACGGCTCGGACAAGCCGGACCTGCGCTTCGAGCTGGAGATCGCGGACCTCACCGATGCCTGGGCAGAGACCGGGTTCGGCGTGGCGCGTGGGGCGATCGACGCAGGCGGCGTGGTCCGCGTGCTGGCCGGCCCCGGGGCAGGCCGCTTCTCCCGCCGCGAGATGGACGAGCTCACCGACTACGCCCGCGAGTGGGGCGCCCGTGGCCTCGCATGGTTCGTGGTGGAGGAGGACGGCAGCCTGCGCTCGCCCGTGGCGAAGTTCCTCAGCGATGAGGAGCAGCGCGTCCTGCTCGAGCGCTCGGGCGCAGCTCCCGGGGATGCCATCTTCCTGATGGCCGACACCGAGGCCACCACCTGCCGGGTGCTCGGCGCCCTGCGCACACACCTCATCGAGATCCTCCAGCTCGAGCCCTCCAGCGACTGGGCGTTCGCCTGGATCGTCGATCCACCGGTCTTCGACTGGGACGAGGACGAGCAGCGCTGGAGCCCGAACCACCACCCGTTCACGGCCCCGACCGACGAGAGCCTCGACCTGCTCGAGCGCGACCCCGGCGCGGCCCGGGCGAAGGCCTACGACGTCGTGCTCAACGGCTTCGAGCTGTGCAGCGGATCGATCCGAATCCACGACCAGGACGTGCAGCGACGGGTCTTCGAGGTGCTCGGCATCGACCGCGCCGAGGCCGAGGCACGCTTCTCGTTCCTGCTGCGCGCGCTCGAGATGGGGGCGCCGCCGCACGGCGGGATCGCCCCGGGCATCGACCGCATGGTGATGCTGCTCGCAGGCGAGCAGAACATCCGCGAGGTGATCGCCTTCCCGAAGCAGCAGTACGGCATCGACCCGCTCACCGATGCGCCGGCACCCGTTGACACGGGGCAGCTGCGGGAGCTGTCGCTGGCGCTCGACCTGCCGCCGAGCGAGGCAGGGCAGGCCGGAACCTCGGCTGCGGTGGGCGCCGGGCGCGACGGCTGATCGCGTCCCATGGCTGGGGCGGGAGGCGCGAGGCGCGTCCCGCGAGGCGTTCAGGCGCCGCCGCGATCGACGTCCGGGACCGCCTGGATGTGCGTGTGGCGGGCCCCGTCGGGCTGGGGCACCATCTGGGCGAGCTGGGCAACCAGCGGCTCCAGGGACTCCAGCACCTGGCGGCGCCGCTCCTCGAGCCGTGCGATCTGCTCGCGCAGGCGCTCCTGCTCGCGGAGGGAGTCCTGGGCGCGGAGCGTCGCCACGCGGCGCTGCTCGGCAAGGATCTGCTCGCCCTCGGTGCGGGCCTGCTCCACGACCTGGCGCGCCTCGTCGCGGGCAGCTGCCAGCACCTCCGTGGCCTCGGCACGCAGCGCCTTGGCATCGGACTCGGCACGGGCGAGGATCTGGTGGCCGGTGCGCTGCGAGTCGGTGATGATGCCCTCGACCTCGTTGAGCAGCACGCGCGCCTGGTCCTGGGCGCGGTCGCGGATGCTGGCCGCCTGGTCGGCTGCCTGCGTGCGGATGCGCTCTGCCTCGGTTGCCGCGGCCTCGAGCTCCACCTGCACCCGGTCGCGGACCCGTGCGGCCTCCGACTCGACGGCCGCCAGGATCCGGTGGGTGTCGACGGCAACGACGTCTGCCGCAGTGGCCGCTCCGGGATCCCCGACGGGTGCCGCCGCCGGAGCCGTGGTGACGGGCGGTGCCACGATCGTCTCGGGCGTGCCATCGGGCTCGGGCAGCTCGACGTGCTGGCTGATGCCCACCGGCGGGGCGAGCTCGATCCGGTCGCCATCGGAGATCACGGGAGTGACGGCGCCCTCGGCGCCGAGCTCCTCGACCTGCTCGGCGAGCTGGTCGAGGGCCGCCACGATGTCGTCGGCCCGGGCGTCGTCGGATCCGGAGTCGCGGCGGCCGAAGATGAATCCGCGGCGGCGTGCCGAGCCACCGCTGGCATCGTCATGGTCGCCGGAGGTGCTCTGAGGGGTGGGCTGGCTCTTCACGGGTGCTCCTGGGATGGTGTGGCAGGATCGGTGCTGCGGAGGTGGTACCCGCGCGGGGGGCTTTGTAACCCAACCGACGGGACCCGACTGCGCTGGAGCCCGCGCAACGGACTTGCAGCCCGTATCGGGTACTAGCCCGGATCAAGCCAGCGTGCGACCTGGCCGATACCGCTGCCGAACCGATCCCCGGCGTCGTGGGGAGCACGCGATACCAGTGTCGATACCACGGACATTCTCAGGCCAGCACGCAGGCTGCGGCGGCACCATCACCTTTCACCCGGCAGCGGTGCAGGAGCGCCTGCAGGCAGGGGAGGAGGTGTCCCTCAGCTCGTTCTGCGACCTCTGCGGACGCCCCGTGTCGATCAGCTACTCCCTCGGGGCCACGAGCGGCCGTCGCGGCTCGGGCGAGGACGTGATCCTCGCCTCCGGGGGCGCGGACGGAGCTCCTGCCGTATCCCCCGGAGTCCGCGATCACGACTCCGGGAGTGCGGACATCGAGGTGCGCCCCCTGCCGGCACCGGCCTCGCACGACGCAGTGCCGACCGGTGCCGCGCTGGGTGATCCACGCATGGTGGACGGGCCAGGGGTCGCCCGTTTCCTGCCGGCTGGCGTGACGCGTGCCATCGACGCCGAGCAGGTCGAGGATCCACCCCAGGCCATCTCGGCGCTGTTGCTGGTGGGAGCCTCCCCGGCCGCGAGCGCTGGCTGGAACGGCGTGGCCTCGGCACGGGGCTCGTTCACGAGGCTCGACCGTCGCTACCGGCCCGGCGGAATGGCCCGCAGCTGGCGGGACGTCGTCGGCAGCGACACCCGGGGCGGGCACGGCGGCGATGCGCATGATGGCTCCCCCGGTGGCAGCGGTTCGGGCTGGCTGCTGCATGACGGCGAGGATCCCGACCCGGCCGATCCGCAGGTCAGGGAGGTGTCCCGGCTCTTCGACGAGGCCCGGCGCCGGCTCGACGAGACCGCACGCGTCGAGACGGAGAGCCTGCTCGAGGGTCGTTTTCCGGCACTGTCAGACGAGGCGCGGGATGCACTGAGCCCGCACGCCGTCCCCCGCCAGGTACACACCGGTGGGACGCGGGAGGACCACCGGTTCACCCCCGCGAACGACCGCTCGGCTGGGTTGGAAGCGCCGCCCCAGCCATCCCACGGTCCCCATGGTGCCCCCGATCCGGGGGTGGGGAGCGTGTCGGCTGCAGGCGTGCTCGGTGCCGGAGCCCCACAGCCTGCAGGCCCAATGGCCGGCCCGGGTGCGGCACGAACCGAGCATCCCCCGGATCCGTCCGCACCCGACGAGCCCAGCGACCTCTCGGTTGCCCGAAGCTTCGACTGGGGCGACGTCGACGACGATCGACCCGCAACGGACCGTCGGATGAGGCTGGTCCGTGTCGCGAAGGTAGGCCTGCTTGCCCTCGGGTTCGTGGTCATCGGCTACACGGCCTTCGCGATCACCAAGGCCCTCCAGGGGGATGCGGGCGTCGACCCCGGTCCTGCAATCGTGGTCCCCACGCTGGAGGAGGCGCCGGCTCCTGCCGATGGGAGCCAGGAGGGCGGCAGCGCCGGCGGTGGAAGCCCGGCGGCCGAGGAGCCTCGCGGCGGCGATGCGAACGTCGACGCGCTGATGGCACCGGAGTTCGAGGCCGCCGACCTCGAGGACATGGCCCGACGGGAGGGTTCAGGCTCATGACACGCACAGGCACCGATGGCGGGGAAGCCGCCCACGCCACCACGACGTCGACGAACGCTGGTATGGTGGAAGGAGGCTCGGCCCTGCGATCGGCCACACACGTCGCTGGGCCAACACCTACCACAAGGGAGCCCGCGTTCGGTCGCGGCCTTGCCTCGATTGACAGGGCACCCACCTGCCAGAGCAGGTCCATGGAAGTTGTTGCCGACGCACGGCCGGGCCGCCGTCCACTCCTGCTGCTCGCAGTCACCACCTCGCTGCTGCTCGCTGCCTGCGGTGGGGGAGACGACTTTGCCAGCGGGGACTTCGACGCCGGTGCCGGGGGGGCCGACATGGCCATGCCCGTCGGCGACCCGGGCATGGACGGATCCCTGGGTGGCGACGACGCCGCCGGGGTTGCAGGGCGCTCTCCCGAGCCGGTCACCCAGGGGCAGGCGGTCACCACCAGCGACGCGACCCCG
>SKUG01000223.1 GCA_007122215.1 Thermoleophilia bacterium
CTCGGAGGAGGACCTGCGCCTGCTGGTTGCCGAGTCCGGCGAGGGAGGCATGCTGGACCAGGCCGAGCAGGAGATGCTCCACAACGTCTTCGACTTCGCCGACAAGGACGTCGCTGACGTGATGGTGCCGCGTCCGGATGTGGTTGCACTGCCGGTGGACCAGCCACCGGCGCAGCTCATGGAGACGATCATCGAGCAGCCATACACCCGCTATCCCGTCTACCGGGAGACCCCTGATGACGTGGTCGGGATCCTCCACATCAGGGACCTCTTCAAGGCTGCCGAGCGTGTTGGCAAGGGGCGGATCCGGATGGAGGCGCTCCTGCGGCCCGCGCACGTGGTGCCTGAATCGAAGGGGCTGGCGGGCCTGCTTGCGGACTTCCGGCGCTCCAAGAGCCACATGGCGCTGGTGGTCGACGAGTACGGGTCGCTCGCAGGCATCGTCACGCTGGAAGACCTCCTCGAGGAGATCGTCGGTGAGATCGACGACGAGCATGACGTGCCAGAACGAACCCTCGAGCGGATCGGCGATCGCCACCTGCGCGTCGATGGCAAGTACCCGCTCGACGAGCTGGCCGGGGAGCTGGGGGCCGGCTTTGGCAGCAGCGACTACCACACCATCGGCGGCTTCGTGTTCGGGCTGCTCGGCCAGCAGCCGCACGACGGGGACGTCGTACGGCACGGGAACCTGCGCTTCGAGGTGACCGCCACCGACGGTCCCCGGATCGTCACCGTCGACGTGATGCTGCTCGACGGGCAGTCGCCTGTCGTCGGCAGCGACGACGGCAGCGAGACAGCCGACGTTCCCTAGGCGCGGACCCGGCGGCGCGACGTCGTCCTGCGTGCCTCAGGCCGCCTCGGCCTCGTCCGCAGGACCTTCACGACGGAACTGGGGGGCATCCCCGTGCCGCTCCTCCTGGGTCGGCCCCGGGACCGCCGACCCCGAGCGCAGCTCGGCGTGCCATGCGGCAAACGCCTCATCCACCGAATCGGGGGCAGGAGGCTCGGCCCGATGGGCACGACGCTCGATTCGTGTGCAGGCCTCAGCGTCGTCGAGCATCTCGAGGAACGTCGCGACGATGGCCGGGTCAAACTGCGTGCCTGCGTTGTCCTCGAGCACCGCGCGCGCAACGTCTGCGCTGCGTCCCTTCCGGTAGGGGCGGTCGGAGGTGATCGCGTGGTACGCATCACAGACGAGGATGATGCGGCTGCCCATGGGGATCTCCTCGCCGGCCAGCCCGTCCGGGTAGCCGCGGCCATCCCAGCGCTCGTGCTCGTGGCGGACGATGCCGCGCACGTCCTGCAGCGATGCCACGGGGCCGATGATCTGCTCGCCCACGATGGTGTGCGCCTTCATCACGCCGAACTCGGCCTCGGTCAATGCGCCGGGCTTGTCGAGGATCGAGCGGGGGATGGCGATCTTCCCGATGTCGTGCAGCAGTGCCCCGACCTCGACGTTGCGCAGGTCATCCCCGGCCAGGCCCATGCGCGTTGCCACCTCGGCAGACCACTCGGCGACGTGCTGGCCGTGCTCCCCCGTGTAGCGATCAGCAGCGAGCAGCGCCTGCTGGAGCGCGGCGATCGTGTGCTCGTAGGCCTCCTCTGCCGTGTGGAACGCGTCCATGCCCGCGAGCACGGTGGCGGCGTACTCGAGGATGGCGTCCGCGACCTCGCGATCGGGCTCGCTGCTCAGGCAGTCCCACTCGAACCAGGCCCAGGCGCTCGGCTTCGGGCCACGGCCGGCCCGGATGGGTACCAGCATGGCGTCGATGTCATGCCGTGGCATCCGCCGACCTGCGGGCATGACGCCATCGTGGACGTCCAGCACCAGTCCTCGTTCGCGACTCGGGTTGGAGCTCGGGTCGCCGGTCTCGGCCAGCCGGTGCCCATGCCTGCCGTAGAGGGCAACGCGCACGAGGTCCATCTCGTCGTAGAGCGCGACGGCAGCCTCCTGGAAGAGATCTGCTGCAGACCCTGCGGTCGCCAGTCGACGGGCGATGCGTGGCGGGATGTAGGCGACGTCGGCATCCGCAGCGAGCGGTGGTGTCGCTGCTGGGCGCTGTGACGAGGGAGACGGAGCAGCCTGCACACGCGGCATGGCCGGCCCCGGTCCCGGCTGGCCTGTGGTGGCAGGCGTGGAATCGCGTCGGCCTGCCGTCAGCGTCCGCGCACGTGCGATCCCGATCCGATGGATGAACAGCTCCAGCAGCGGCGCCGCCGCGGGGCTCAGGCGCTCGTGTACGATCGCGACGAACGTGCCGGGATCCGGCCCGAAGCCGTGGACCGAGAGCTGGTGGACCTCGACATCCAGCTCCGGGACGAGGCCTGCCACGAGCATCTCTGTTCGTCCGAGGGGATCCAGCAGGGCTCGCTCCAGCGCCTCGCCGATGAGGGTCACGGGCACCAGCGGCGCAGCTCCGGCACGCATCGCGCTGGATGCCATGTGGATGGGCTCGAGGGTGTCGCACTGCCAGAGGTCTGCACGCGCAGCACCGAAGAGCTCGACGATGGCGTCGAGCATCGCAACCGCGACGTCGGGGCCGCCGCGACGCAGTATCCGATCAGCCTCGGCGAGGACAACGCCGGGGTCGTCGGGGGCAGGGTTGTCTGCTCCCGTGGTGGGCATGACCCCCCCATCGGCAGCCGGCTGGGGAAACTGTAGCCCTTCTTTGCCAACGGCACCGTCGCGCGGGCACGTGTGGGCGCGCAGGTACCGGTTCCCGGCGGGGCGTCCGGCCCGGGCGATGTGCAACTGGCACTCATGCTTTTGGCCACTGCTGCCGATACGGAACCCGTGCACGCAGGAGTAGCCCATAGTCCCCCGCCTCGAACGCGACGCCCGAAGGTCGGTGCGGCCGTGCTCGCCGCAGCGTGGCTGTCGGTCGCCGTCGCTGCGGCATGGCAGCTGACGACCACGTCCCTCGGCGCCTCCGACCAGCGCGACCACGGGGTCGGCGTGGTGGTCGACGATGCCGTCGCGGTGGCGCCCTCCCTGCGCCGCGGCCAGGTGATGACCGAGATGCCGATCATCCGGCGGCCCGGCCAGGTGCGCACCACCGAGTCGGCCGGCTGGCGGGTCACGTCGACGTGGACGCCGGGCTACGACATGTTCCTGCGTGCGAGCTCGAACCCCGCGCTGCGCGGGAGCAACGCACGCGACGGCCGCTCGGCCCCCAGCACGTTTGCCAACCACCGGGTCAACGGCTGTCCCTGCCCATGGACCGTGTCCGGTGCCGATCGAGGCGTATTCGGGTACACGATGACCGGTAGCGCTTCATTCGTCGATCGGAACACGTGGGGAACATCCAGCAATCGCAGGTGGCGTGGCATGACCACCACGCCCTACCGCGTGGCCGGGGCCGGGAGCCCGGGCTCCTGGGACTTCTCCCTGCTGTTCCGCTCCGAGCTGCCGCCGGGCCTCACCCAGCCAGCGGGCAGCTACCGCGCGAACATGGTGCTCTCGTTCGTGCCACGATCCTGACGCTGGTGGCCGTGGCAGTGCTGGTCGCTGCAGGTCCGGTCGCCTCGGCAGCGACGATAGCCGAGGGCGAGGGTGATGGGTACGTGATCAGCCCCGTGGCGATCGAGGCGACGCTCGAGCCTGGCGGCGAGCGGACGGAGCGGATCCGCATCCGCAACCTCGAGGATGCACCCCTGGAGTTCACGGTGACCGCGTCCGGCGCAGCTCCCGACGGGCGGGTCGGTGGCGGCCTGTTCCCGGTCAGCGAGCAGGATGGCGTCGTCGATGCGGGCGCATGGGTCGAGCCGATGGTCGATCGGGTGACCATCCCGCCACGGACCGTCTCGTGGATCGAGGTGCGCATCGCACCCCCTGCGAACGCGACCCCCGGTGGCCACTACGCCGCGGTTGGCATCGACCTCGTCCCGGTCGAGGAGGGCAGCGCCGGCCTCACGGTCGGTGCCTGGGTCCTGCTGCTGCTGACCATCGAGGGCGAGGTCGTGTCGGATGCCGTCGCCCGGCTGGAGCCCACGCGGCGGCTGTCGATCGGTGGACCTCCGCAGTGGCGGCTGCTGGTCGAGAACCGTGGCAACGTCCACCAGCCGGTGCAGGGCGTGGTGGAGGTGGCGGTTCGTCCCGGCGGAGTCCGCGAGCTGGAGGTCGCGCGCCAGTGGGCATTTCCCGGGCAGGAGCGCGTGTTCGAGGTCGGCTCGGGGGGTGAGGCGCGTCCGCTGCCCCGGCGGATTCGCGCATCGTATGCCTCCCGGGACGGCAGCCTCGAGGCAGGCCCCGCCACCGCCTGGGTGATCCCGTGGTGGTCGATCCTGTTCCTCGGTGCGCTGGTCGTGACGACCATCGTGACCGGGACTAAGTATTTCCGGGGTTCCTGCCGATAGGAGTGGGGATGGTCCACCCACGCCCTCGCATACGCGCAGCCGACGTGCTCGTCGTGGCAGTCTCGATGGCGCTCTGCCTCGCGCCGCTGGGCATCCACGCCATGGCGGCCCCCAGCTCGACGCTCGACCAGCCGCTGTCCGCAACCCAGGAGGTGGCCGCGAGCGTCGGGATCGGTCGTCCGGTCACCGGCAGCTTCACCCCCTCCTCGTCGGGCATGTCCACCGGGCAGGTCACCTGGGATGCGTGGGCAACGAGCAACGGCGGGTTCAAGCTCACCGTCCACACCAACCGTGAGCCCGCGATGCAGTCATCGTCGGGAGCGGTCACCGTCGACGACCAGGGTGCAACACCCTCGGCATGGTCGGTGCCAGCCGGGCAGCGACGCTTCGGGTTCTCGGTGAGGGGCGAGCACGCCCTTGCGGCGTACCAGGGCGGAAACCGCTGGCGCGGGTTCCAGGGGGCTCGTCCGATCGAGGCATCCCGACGTCGAGGTGGGGCTGCGGCCCAGACCAGGACCACCATCCGACTGCGCAGCGAGATGCGCTCTGCCCTGCCATCGGGCACGAGGGTCTCGGCCCACGTCGTCGGCACCGTCACGGAGAACCTCTGATGGGTCGGCATCCACTCCTGCTGCCGGCGCTGCTGCTCGCGGGCATGCTTGCCCTTCCGCCGCTGCTGCCATCGGCGGCGCATGCCGACCAGGGCGGGTTCATGGTCAGCCCCTCCCGGCTCGACGTCGACGTGCGCCCGGGCTCGGCCACCCAGCGCGTGGTCTCCGTGCAGAACACCCAGAACCGGACGATGCGCTTCGTGCCCTCGGTCGTTGACTTCACCGGCTCGGCCAGCGACCCGCTGGCGTCCCCGGTGCTGCTCGACGGCCGCGTCGACAGCCCCATCTCGGGGTCCGGATGGCTGTCGGCCCCGAGATCTGGTTTCCAGCTGGCCCCTGGACAGACCCGCAACCTCACGGTCACCATCCGGGCACCTGCCGGCGCCACCGGTGCCCGCTATGCCGCCCTGGTGGTCACGGGCCAGCGTCAGGACGTGTCGCCGAGCCTGAGCGTGCAGAGCCGCGTGGCGTCGCTGTTCCTGCTGAACGCGGGTGGAGTCGGCCCACCCGAGCTGGTCTTCGAGAGCGTCTTCGTGAACGAGGGTGGCAACACCGTCATCGACTACTTCAACGACGGTGCGGTCGATGCCACGCCCGATGCCACCATGCGCTTCGAGAACCCGATCACCGGAGAGACCATCGACGAGCGCAGCGGTGAGTGCTCAACGGCGCTTCCCGGAGCCATGGGACGGTGCGTCATCGAGGGCGAGGGACCGGTCGGTGGTGGCCTGCTGGACCAGGTCTATCGTGGCGAGGTTGCGCTCTCCAACGGCGGGCGGGAGTTCACCCAGGCCATGCCCGTCCAGGTTGCCGGTGGGATCAAGTCGCTGCTGCTCCCGCTGGCAGGCATCGGGCTCTTTGCGGGCTACTTCGTGTTCCTTCGTCGGCGCGGCAGCGAGGACGAGGACGAGGAGCTGATGCTCGCCGACTGAGTCGTCAGTGGCCTGCGCCGTCGTGCTCGTCATGCGGGAGGTCGCGGCCGTCGTGCTCGGGAGCATCTGCCGGCATGTCCCCATCGCCATCCTCGAGCAGGTCGTCGCCATCGAACCCGTGGTCGTGGTCCTGTTCCCCCTCCACGAACGGCCCTGCCCCCTTCGCATCACGCAGGTGCCAGAGCCACCAGCCGATGGTGCCGAGCGTGCCGGTGGCCGCGA
>SKUG01000171.1 GCA_007122215.1 Thermoleophilia bacterium
CAGGCTCCGGGGTGGGGGCGGGCTCGGCTGGCGCTGACGCCGCTGCCCCGTCGCCGGTTGCGATCTCGGCAAGCTTGGCACCGACATCGAGGGTCTCGCCCTCGGCCGCGAGGATCTTCACGAGCGTGCCGGCGGCCGGGGACGGCACCTCGGTGTCGACCTTGTCGGTCGAGATCTCGAGGATCGTCTCGTCCTTGGCGACCGTCTCGCCCTCCTGCTTGACCCAGCGGGAGATGGTGCCCTCCGAGACGGAGACGCCCATCTGGGGCATGACCACATCAACGACGGTATCGGTTGTCATCCTTGCCTGCTCCTTCGCAGCCATGCTGCGACGTGTCGTGGACCTCTCTGCTGGTCCTTACCAGTTTGCCAGCTCCCGAACCTCGCGAACGACGTCCTCCACCTGTGGGAGCACGGCCTTCTCGAGGGGTGGGCTGAAGGGAATCGGGACATCGGCGGATGCGATGCGCTTGACCGGCCCGTCGAGGCTCTCGAAGAGCTCGTCGGCGATCCGCGCGGCGATCTCCGCACCGAAGCCCAGGGTGCGCGTGTCCTCGTAGAGCACCACGGCCTTGCTGGTCCTGGCCACCGAGGCCGCCACCGACTCGAAGTCCAGCGGGGCGATCGTGCGCAGGTCGATGACCTCGACGCTGATGCCCTCCTTCGCCAGCTCCTCGGCCGCATCGAGCGCCGTCCAGACCATCGCGCTCCAGGCGACCACGGTGACGTCGGTGCCCTCGCGGGCCACGCGGGCCTTGCCGAACGGTGTCGAGTAGAGCTCGTCGGGCACCTCGCCCTTGACCCGACGGTAGAGGTGCTTGTGCTCGAAGAAGAGCACCGGGTTGGGATCGCGGATGGCCTCCACGATCATGCCCTTGGCATCCTCGGGGGTCGACGGCAGCGCGAGCTTGAGCCCCGGGCAGTGCGCGAAGTAGCCGTCGTACATCTGCGAGTGGAACGGGCCACCCGAGAAGCCGCCGCCACAGGGCAGGCGCACCACCATCGGGATCGCGGTGCCGGCACGGTAGCGCTGCTTGGCCGAGACGGTGGTGAGGTGGTCCCAGGCGCAGGAGACGAAGTCCGCGAACTGCATCTCGGCCACGGGGCGCATCCCGACGATCGCGCTGCCGGTGCAGGCGGCCACGATCGCGGTCTCTGACAGCGGGGAGTCGATCACGCGCCACTCGCCGAACTGCTCCTGCAGCCCCTGGGTGACCTTGAACGCCCCGCCGAAGACGCCGATGTCCTCCCCGATCAGGTAGACGCGCTCGTCACGCTCCATCTCCTGCCGGAGTCCGTCGCTGATTGCCTGGAGGTAGGTCTTCTCTGCCATCGTGGGTCCTCGCGTGTCGGGCGGTCGTGGGCCGTCGGGCTCAGTGGTGGGGGTTGTCAAGCTCCTCGGGGCTCGCGAAGAGTCCCTCGGTAGCCGTTGCGGGATCGGGCATGGGGCTGGCCTCGGCCTTCTCCAGCGCCTCGGTGAGCAGGCGCTTGACGGAGGTGCGGATGGCCTCGTCCTCGTCCTCGCTGAAGGCGACGTTCTGCATCAGCCAGGTGCGGAAGCGCTCGACGGGGTCCTTCTCGGCGTACTCGTCGAACTTCTCCTTGGGCACGTAGAAGGCGTCGTCGTGGACGGCGTGACCCTCCATGCGCAGCGTCAGGCACTCGACGACCGAGGGGCCCTGTCCGCTCACGGCGCGCTCACGCGCGGCCTTGATCGCCTCGAAGACCTCGAGCACGTCCGTGCCGTCGACGGTGATGCCGGGGATGCCGTAGCCGTTGGCGCGCTCGGCGGCGCGCTGGGTGTTGTAGCTGAGGTCGTTGGGCGTGGAGTAGGCCCACTGGTTGTTGTCGATGATGAACACGCAGGGCAGGTTGCGCACCGCCGCGAGGTTGACGCCCTCATGGAAGTCGCCACGGGCCGTTGCACCCTCGCCCGACCAGGCGAACGCGCAGCGGTCCTGCTCGCCGCGGATCCGGAATGCCAGCGCGCAGCCCACGGCCACCGGCAGCATCGCCGGCAGGTGGCTGACCATCGCGATCAGGCCGAGGCGGGCATCGGCGAGGTGGACGTTGCCGTCCTTGCCCTGGGTTGGGCCATCGGCCCGACCCATGTACTGGGCGAAGATCCGCCACGGCTCGATGCCGCGGGTGATGTGCACGCCCATGTCACGGTGCAGCGGGGTGCCCCAATCCTCGGCGTGCATGGCGAAGGCTGCGCCGACCGCGGCGGCCTCGTTGCCGCGTCCGGTGTAGAAGCTGCCCGGGATCTTCCCCTGCCGGAAGAGGATGTGGCCGCGCTCCTCCACGCCGCGGGTGATGAGCATGTTGCGGTACATCTGGAGCGCGTCCTCGCGGTCCAGTCCGAGCTCGCGCAGCCGCGGGCTCGCGGCAGACTCCTGGGCGGTCGACATCCGGGTTCCTCCTGTGCACGTCAGCGCTGCCCGGGGATGCATGGGCAGCGCGCAGGTGCCGAACCTATCAGGATGCCGGGGCGGGGCTGCATCCGATCGACGCCACGCACGGCGCCGCCCGCTCCCGGCCAGCGTCGGTGTGTGCGACGGTGGTCCTGGCAGGGAACGGGCGGCGAGGGCAGGTCCAGCCCGGGAGTCACGCGCGTGCCCGGGACCGGGTGGTGAGGTGGCGGTGGGATGGGCCCTGGGGTGGTCGGCCCGTCAGCCCCGCCGGGGGCCTAGGGGCGGCCCCGGGGGATGTTGATCCCGTCGCCGGCGTAGATCCGGTTCGGGTTGGTGATCTTGCCGGGGTTGGCCTTCATGATCGCGTCGACCGAGGTGTCGTAGCGGGCCGCCAGGGCAGACAGTGTGTCGCCGGGGCGCACCCGGTAGCGCATCGCGCGCTGGGCACCGGACTGCCGCCGGGCTCGCTCGGGGCCGCGGCGCTCGCTGGCAACCGGCTTGCAGTCACAGGCTCCGGCACGGGCATCGGATGCGCCGGCCGAGGGGCTGCGGTAGCCCTCGGGCATGACGGGGTTCTCGGCCACGCGGGCAGCGGGCGCCGGGGCGGGTGCGGGCGCCGGGGCAGGAGCAGGGGCTGGCTCGGGCTGGACGGGCACGGGCATGCCCGTGGCAGGATCGATGGGCACGATGCTGCCGTCCGGACCAACGACGATGGGCGCGCCCACGGGCTGGCCATCGGGCCCCTGCTGGGCCTGGACCTGCGCCTCGTACTCGGCCTTCGCACGACGGGCGCTGAGGACTCCGCCGACCGCGCCGATGGCGCCACCGACCAGGCCGCCGGCCAGCAGGACGCCAGCCACGCCACCGGGCACGAACCGGCCCACCAGCGGCAGGAAGCGCAGGCCGCGCAGGACGAGGTCGAATGCCTTGTTTGCCGGGCCGAAGTTCGGCAGGAAGCGGTTGACGCCGAAGCTCAGGGAGACACCCGCGATGGCACCCTTGACGAAGCCGCCGGCCACGGCCCGGAGCGTCGACGGGGGCGTGAGCGCCTCGGCGCCCAGCGTTGCCTGGTCGGCAGCGACCGCCTGGGCCGTCGCCGGGGAGGCCTGGGCTGGCTGGACGGTGCCGTTCGGACCGACGATCACCGGCGTCATGCCCGCGGGCACCGCTGCCTGCCGGGCGGTCACCTGCTGGACGATCGCCTGCTGTGGAAGGGGGATGGCGCTGGTTGCCGCTGTGGCGGGTACGACGGACATCACGTGTTCTCCTGCCTCGTGCAGCTGCCCTGGGGGCCCACTGCGCTCACACACTGGCTGCTCCGGTCGGAAGGTCAGGTCCGGCCGGGGTGGCCTGTCCCTCTATCCGGCTGGGCGCCGGGGGCGCTGGCAGTTTCGGCGGGCCTGATGCCGGATGAGGCCAGCGGACGGCCAGAGACGGCCGCGCGGGCCAGTTGCAGGCGACAGGATGCGCGCTGGAGCGGCCGCGAACGCGCCGGCCCGGGTACCGGCAGCCACGGCCGCCGCTACGGGCAGCCCGGCGTGTCCGGGGGATCCACGACCTCGATCCGCCGGCCGCCACGGCGGATGCGGACGGCGCCGGATGCGTGGGGGTCCCGGAGCGCGCTCCCGCACGCGTGGCACTCGACGGCCATGATCGAGCCGATCGGGGCATCACACCCGGGACAGGCGCTGAGCACGCTGCCGCCACAGGCCGGGCACTCGGCTGGCGGCTCGACGATCCCGGGCATGTAGCGCCGGGCCCAGCCGCAGTCGACGCAGAAGGAGGCGCTGTCGCCGAGGTCGGTGTTGCCGCTGATGCGTCCCACGTGCGGGAGCCTACCGGAGGCCGGGCGATCGCGAACGCTCCTCCCCTGTTTCCCGCTGCTGCCGAGGAGGGTATGAGCCGGCCATGAGCTTTCGACGACATGTGACGGGGATCATCCTGCTGGCAACCACCGTGGCCGTGATGGTCGCAGGCACGGCCACGGCGGCGGGGGCGCCGGCTGATCGGGTGACGGTCTCGGCCTACACGACCGGTGTCGGTGCCGCGGCCCGGGAGGCCGGGTGCCCGCTGGCCCGCAACGCGCACGCCTCCCACCTCGGGCGCTGGCGGCTGCGGACCTTCGACCAGGCAGACGTGCGCAATGCCGGCAGGGCGTTCGGCCGGCCGGCGCGGATCCGCGCCCAGGGGCGCTACGCACGCCGGGCCGACTGGCGCGGGCCGCGGGCGATGACCGTCTGGTACCGGACCACCCCGGATCCGCGGATCGTCAGCTCGGCGCATCGAGTCCTGCTGACCGGCAGCCAGTGGCGCACCTGGGCAGGGCTGCAGCGGGGCCACTCGCTGCAGGAGTTGCAGGAGCGCCATCCACGGGCTCGCCGGATGGATTCCCGGCGCTGGTCGCTGGCGCCCGCATGCTCGTGGGGGGCTGCCCGGCTGCACTCGTCGATCACGGCACACCTGGATGCCGGCGGGCGCGTGCGGGCCATCGAGCTGGTGGGCCTGCCGGCTCGCCCGCACTGACGGGCCGCACCACACAGACGGGGCAGCCGGACCATTCCATCCGACTGCCCCGCTCGCAATCCAGGTGATTGCGCGTGACTCGCATCCTGCCCGGCGTTCACGACCACAGTGCGTCCGGGTGGATGTCTGGCTGGTAACCCTTGGCCGTCAGGCAAGCCCCCGGGCGGCACGCTCGTCGCGCTCCTCGCGAGCCCGCCGCGCCTCGCGCAGCTGCTCGATCCGCTCCTGCAGCATCTCCACCGCCTTGCGCAGCTCCTCGACCTGCTGCTCAACGTCTGCCACCCCGGCAGCTGCAACCTGGGCCTGGGGCTCGCTGCGGGCCCCGCCGGCACCATTGACGGCCTGCTGCGCGGCAGGCGCAGCCGAGGCCCCGGCACCGCCCTGCGGGCCGAGCACCGCCTCGAGCTGGGCCACCGAGTGCTGGTGGACGTAGCGCATCTGCTCCTCGAGCATCTGCTGCTCTGGCTGCGAGGTGGGGGTCAGGAAGCTGAAGCCCTTGGGAATGATGTAGCGGTTGCCCGCGGGCGAGGTGCGCACCTCGTAGTCGTCGCGTGGGTCACGGGCGGGCGCGGGTGCAGGGGCCTGGCCACTCGCCTGGGCTGCCGTCGCTCCGGCCGCCGCCTGCGCAGGATCGGCTGCCGCTGCCTGCTGCGGCAGGGCACCCTGCCCGGGAGCCTGCTGCTGGGTCGCCTGCTGCTGCGCTGCCTGTGCCGCCGGATCACCTGCAGCCTGCTGCATCAGTCCGGCCACACCGGCCTGGGTGGCTGCCTGGTCGGGGACCTGCCCGGCCACGAGCTGCTCGACCTCGGCCTCGGAGGTTGGGATCACACCGGCCTGGGCCAGCACCTGGGCGTTGTACTCCTGGACCGAGCGGATGGTGCGGAAGTTCTTGAACAGCTGGAATCCGCCAGCGGCAGCTGCGCCGAGGAGGCCACCGATGATCGGACCTCCAAAGGGAAGGATGAAGCCGGCGGCGGCACCGATGCCACCACCGAGCAGGGCCCGTGGGAGCACGCCGCTGAAGAGGCTGACCCCTCCTTCCGGCACGTCCGGGGCGGCGACGGGCGCCGCTGCCGCCTGGCTGGCGGCCTGCGCCGGGG
The DNA here is from genome assembly GCA_007122215.1 of Thermoleophilia bacterium. Taxonomy (GTDB): domain Bacteria; phylum Actinomycetota; class Thermoleophilia; order Gaiellales; family SKUG01; genus SKUG01. The sequence goes on from SKUG01000171.1 coordinate 6,038, forward strand.
CCGCGGCGGCCGGTGG
>SKUG01000160.1 GCA_007122215.1 Thermoleophilia bacterium
CCCCGCAGCCCCCGCTCCAAGCGCGAGGCCAAGGCACTGGCAAAGGCCGCCCGCAAGCGGCGCAAGGCCCAGGCCCGGGCGCGTCGGAAGCGGGCTGAGCAGCGTGCGGAAGGCGCAGCAGCCACCCCCGCCGGCCCGCGTCGCCGGATCCCGCTGCGCGGCCTCTTCGGTCGCGGCGCCGATGAGCCTGCCGTCGATACCCCCGCCGTCGCCACCCCCGCCGCGGACATGCCCGCGCCAGTCGACGCTCCGGAACCTGCAGCGACCACCCCCGCTGACGTCCCTGGGCCTGCTGGGCCGGCAGCCCCGCCACATGACGGGGAGCAGGTGCCTGCCTCGACGGCCCCCTCCACTGGGCCGGCAGTCTCGGGACCATCGCCATCTACTCCCGGGGAACCGGCCGAGCCTGCAGGCGCCCCGGCCCCCGACATCACGGCTGTTCCTGCCGTCGATGTGCCACCGCCTGTTCCGGCGTCGGATGCCGTCGCGGCCCCGCCTGACCTGCCGACGCAGGTGACGGAACCGCCGAGCCCACCTGCCCACCCGCCCACGTGGCCGCTCACCCCGGCCGAGCATCGAGGCCTTACCGCAGCAACTGCACCAGCGGCGCCGCCTGCAGCTCCCCAGGCCCCGGATGCAGAACCGTCACCAGGCTCGCCTCATGGACCCGACGCCTCCCGTTCCGGGCCGCGCGTCGTGCGCACATCGCCCTGGGACCTGACGGGAGGGCATGACGAGGAGGTCACCGAGGACCCCTGGTCGACCGACGCCGCTCCGGCGACGCTCGCGCCCGTCGGAGACGGGACCGGCCAGGACGATGGCCCGGCCGCGACTCCGGAACCACCTGCCCTCCTGCCGCGCAGGGCGCGCAGGCCGCACCTGCAGGTCGATCCTGCCCCCATGCCATCGGTCGCATCCCCGACGTGCAGGCCGGATGGAGAGGCTACCGCTACAGCACTCCGCATCGTGGGTACCCTGCGGGCCCCCGGTCCCGAGCAGCTGGCCATCCCTGTCCAGCGCCCGGCGCGAGGCGTGATCCGACGAGCGCTCACGTCCTTCCGACCAGCGGCAACCGTCGAGGCCCCGGCTCCTCCTCGACCCGCCCAGGGGCAGCCGATTCCCGACGCGAAGGCGACACCGCCCGCGCGGCGACCATCACCCGCACCATCACCCGCAGCATCACCCGCAGCATCACCCGCAGCAGCTCGCCAGGTGGCCCTGCTGCGTGATGCAGCCACCCCGGCCCCCACTCGGCCCAAGGTAGACGTCTCTCGCGCGCGCGCACGAGACCTCGCATCCCAGGAACGGGCGGCCCGCGATCGCCTGCAGGCCCGGCATGAGGCGCTGCGTGCCCGGTTCGCACAGCGGCTGAAGTAGGCATCGGCCAGGCACCAGGGGCCTGCGCCGCCACAGCCGGACATCCGGCGATGCCCGTCGCGCATCGCCGGCAGCGCCGACCTTTTTCCACGAAGGAGACCATCATGCAGGAAATATTCTGGCAATTCGCCCTCGTTTGACGACGCGCCGGAGGCCACGTCAGACTTCTCCACGAACGGTCTTCCGGGATGCCGGGAGCCGACACGGGTGAGGGATCACCGAAGGCGGCACGGAGGGTGCCGCAGGCGGTTTCACGCTGGTGGGTGGAGACACCCTGGTTGCGTGGAAGGCGCCGGGGCGGGCCGCCCGGTCAGGCGGCCCCTGCGCCGCATGGAGCCGACTCGCTCGGCCGCCGCGCAGACCCGGTGCGACGGGCCAGCTACGCCTCGGGTGTTGGGGAGCACCCGGGGCCGGGGATGCAGCGGGGGACCACCACGGTCCCCCGCTCACCCCCCACCATGGCCATCGCTTCCATCACGTCATGTCCCCGAGCCTCGATCCTCCACAGGCGACCCGCGTGACATGGGCAGTTCCGGCCATGGCAGATGGCCCCCATTGCCCGAAATATTCCCGCGGGCTCGTCGTTTGCGTGGACATTTTCCAGCGTTTCGGGGGGAGTTGACGACGCCGAAGCATGCATGTCAGGGTCTGCCCTGCAGTGGCCGTGGGAGGCCGCCGCGCAGTGGTATCGCCCGGGGAGGGGTAACAACATGGTCTCGAGGCTCAGTGCAGCAAGCACGGGTTCGGCAGGGTGGCTTCGCGAGCCCGTCCAGCTCTTTGAATGGACGTCGCAGGGCAAGCAGCGGCTCGACGTATCTGCACCGGCTGCGCTCAGCGACGTGGCCCGCATGACCTACGAGAACGGCATGAGGGTCCAGACCTGGCTCCACGAGCGCTTCGGCCGCGCCGGGTGGGATGGGCGGGGAACGCCCCTGACGATGGTCATCCACGCCAGTGACGGCTCCGGACGCCCGGTCAACAACGCCTGGTTCGACACCCGGCGCGGTGCCCTCTACTTCGGCGACGGGGACGGCCAGCTCTTCAAGCCACTTGGCAAGGCGCTCGACGTGGTTGCGCACGAGGCCTTCCACGGCATGCTCTTCACCCACGGCCTGCGCAACTTCAGCGGCGAGTCCGGGGCGCTCCACGAGTCGTTCTCCGACGTCCTCGCAGTCGCCCTCGACGATCGCAACTGGCAGATCGGGGAGGACGTCTTCACACCGGGGGTTCCCGGGGATGCGCTGCGGGACCTCACGCGCCCCCGCTTCTCCCACGTCAGCCAGGTCCCCCAGGCCTTCACGGGCGTGCACGACCTCTCCGGCATCCCGAGCTACGCGGCCGTGCGCGTGGGCAAGCAGCTGGGCCGGGAGGCCATGGCCGACATCTGGTACACGGCAGCGACGAAGTACCTCGGGCCCGGCGACGGCTTCCGCGGGGCTGCCAACGCCACCATCCGTGCTGCGAGCTCGCTCTACGGCGAGGACTCCGAGGCCGTACGCGCGGTCAAGGACGGCTGGCGACACGTCGGCGTCCTGGGCGACCGGCCCTAGGCTGCGCGGTCGACATCCGGGCGATCGTCGGGAACGGCCTCGGTCCTCGAGCGCTGCGGAGCCTCGGGGTGGCAGATCGCTTCCAGCGCGGCAACGCATGCAGCTGGCTCGGTGGGGATCCCGCCACGCCGGAGTCCGTCGGCCAGGTCTGCCAGCAGCCCGAGCTCCCAGAGCTGGTCGACGAGCTCCCCGAGCGCACGCGGCACCACCGTCAGCAGCTCGTGTGAGGGAGGCTCGTCGAGGCGGCCATCGGCCCGGGCCGCAACCCCGAGCACCCTGCCGATGGCTGCCAGCAGCGCGTGGAGGTCATCGGATCGCAGTGCGGCCTCCAGGACGCGGGTTGCCTGGTCGGGGTCAAGCTGCCCGCTGGCCATGACGGCCTCGTGCACCGAGCGGGCGCTCGCGGCATCCTCGCTGACCACCAGCAGCAGCAGCGCCGCGTGGGCAGCCTCCCACGATGCCTGTGCAGCAGGGTCCAGGCCAGGGGCGAGCGTCGAGCTGGTGCGTGCGGGGGCCGGGTCGAACGCGGCGTCGGCGTGATCGCGGCCCGGCCCGTCGTCCAGCACGTCCGATCCGTCCCCTGGCGCTGCGACCTGGGCACCTTCGGCTGCCGCCACGGGAGCCTGCTCGGCCGGATCCCTCACGGCGCGGGCCGCGTGGCGGGCGCTGCGCAGGCCGAGGACGACCAGGGACAGGCCGACAGCCAGCAGCGCAGTGGCGATGACCGCGAGGAGCCGAGCGGCCCTGTTGGCTGCTCGCGCAGCGTCACCCCTGGATGTCCGGAGCTGCTCCATCGATGCGGCGGCTCGACCTGCTGCCGGCTCGAGCACCTGCTCCTGCCAGCCGGTTGCGAAGGCCGCGGCGGCCTGCTGGAGCTGGTCGGGGTCACCGGCTGCGTCGGACATTGCCGTCTCGAGCGTGGTGATGAGGGTCGCCCCGCTGATCGCTGCCTGGTCCCACGCCTCGCGATCCCCGGCGGGGAGCCCGTCGGCCCCCTTGACGGCCTGCATGGTCCGGGCGAAGCTGCCCACGGCCTGCTGCCACTCCACTGGTGGCCGCTCGCCATCGGGGTCCACGAGGGCGTGGGCCACTCCGGCAGCCATCACCTGCTGGGCAACGGCATGGCCGTCGGCCGCAACGCTCGCGACATCGACCGCTGCGATCCCTGCCGTGCCTCCACGATCACCGCCGAGCCCGATGGCGACGAGCACCGCGAGCGCGGCCAGCGCCATCCCGGCTCCGGCTGCGGCGACGCGTGGCGCGGTGAGCCAGCGGCCCATGCGTGGCCGCGGCAGTGCGGTGGATGCCTGTCCTGCGTGCCTGCCATCCATGGCAGCCTCCCTCGGTCGGTCGCGGTGCGGGCCGCGGGACTGCTCAGCGCTTTGACCCACACGGTGTCAGGCCCGGCATCCTCATCCCGGATCCGACCCCGCAGTCCTGCACGATGGCCCGGTTGTCCTTCGTGTGCACCCGCAGGAAGAAGCCCGAGTCGTCCCCTGCGCGGACGTACTCGATCTTGCCTTCCTGCCCGGCGCCACAGCTGTTGGCACAGAAGTTGACCAGGCCCTCCGCGACGAGCTGCGGGACCTCCGACATGTAGGGGGTGCCGTTGCGGTCGACGGGCCCGCGTTGCGGATTGGGCCAGTCGGCGCTGCCAACGACCGGGTTCCGGTTGGCGTGGTCGAGCCGGAAGGCGCTGATGGCAGCTGCGTACTCGGAGGCCGCTGCGCGGGTGGCGTTGGCGGAGGTCGCCTCCCGGGCACCGAAGAAGGTGGGGATGGCCAGTGCCATGAGTATGCCAACGAGGATCATGGCGATCAGGATCTCCATCAGGGTGAAGCCGCGCTCGTCTGCAATCCTGCTGCGCATGCTGGGGGACGTGGGCATGCGGTCACCTCTCATCGCTCGTTCGACGTACCGCTGCTATCGGCTGCCGGAACGAAAACCTTGAAGGAATCGGGAGTCGCACCCTGGCCCGAGACGCACCTTGGCGAGGGCCCGATAGGCTGGCACGGCCTCGGCGACGACACGGAAGGACCTCGGCATGCAGCTCGACAGGCGGGAACCGCTCGCGAACGCTCCACTCCTGACGACGGCTGGCAGCGCTGGACTGCTGCTCATGGTCGTGCTGCTGCTCGCCCTGGTGGCGCCCTCCGGCGCGGATGCCGCGACGCTGCGGGACCGGGCAACCGGGATGCAGGTGCAGGCACCCAGCGGGATGCGCCTGACCCACCGGCAGGGCACCTACAGGGTTGCCGGGCGTGGCCGCTACGTGCGCTTCATGCGGGTCCGCAGCCGCCAGGCGCCGCGGGCGATCGCGCAGGGGATGGTGCGCGAGGTGCGGCCCCGGCCGCGCGTGCACTCGGTGCGGGCAAACGCGCGCCAGGCGCGCGTGATCTACCGCTTTGGGACCCGCAGCGAGCAGCTCTGGGTGCTGCGGCGGAACGCCACCACGTATGACGTGATGACGATGCCGTGGCGCCCGCCGGCACGGTCCGCCCGCTCGACGCGCTCGAGCGCAGCGGTGACGCGGTCGACGTCGGTGACGGTGCGCGACATCGCGGTGCTCAGGCGGATCGTCAACTCCCGCCGCGGTGGCGTGGTGGTGCCGCTCAACACGCCGGTGCCACAGGTGCGACAGACAGTCGCCGGCGGTGCATCCGCACTGCGCCCGAACCTCCCGGGCTGGCAGGCTGCCGGCAGCGGTGCGGGCGACTTCAATGCCTTCCATCCCACGCAGGGATTCGCGCTGCTCGGGAACGTATGGACCACGAACTTCGTCTGCAATCCGGCCCTGGCCCCGACCCAGGCCGGGCCGTTGATCGGGAACTGGCTGGCAACGACGACGGGTGCGCCAGCGAGCGTACAGGCGATGCAGCCGGTGCCGAACACTGGCGGCTGGTTCGGCCCCGGCTACAACAGCAGCCTGCTGTTCGTTCGCCTGACCCAGAACGGACGCGCCTACGAGGGCCTCGCTGCGGTTGGCGTCTTCAATGACTGCGACGTCAACGCCTTCCTCGGCGGGTTCGTCTCGATGATCATGGTTCCGCGGAACAACCCGGTGCCCGGCATGGGCGTCGCGCTGTGGAACACCTGGGGCAGCTGGGACAA
>SKUG01000131.1 GCA_007122215.1 Thermoleophilia bacterium
CGCACCATCGCGTAGACGATGTTGTTGGAGTTCGGGTTCCAGCTACTGGCGGTGCCGGTGGGGGTGGTCAGGTCGAGCGCGGCGATGCGGTTGCGGGTCGAGCCGCCGATCGTGGTGAACTGCCCGCCGACATACAGCAGGTCACTTGCCTCATCGAGCTCCAGCGTGAACACGATGTTGTTGGCGTTCGGGTTGAAGTCGTCGACGATCACCGGAGTTGCACGGCTGATGCGTGCGATCCGGTTGCGCGGCAGGCCATCGACGTTGAGGAAAGTCCCGCCGATGTAGACCTGCTCCTCGCCCACGGCGATGGTGCGTACGATTCCCGGCGCTCCGCCGGTGGTGGTGACGTTCGGGGCCCAGCCGGCGCTCAGCGCGCCATCTTCGGTGACGTGCGCCAGTCCTGATCGGGGCTCGCCGTTGACGCTCGTGAAGCTGCCGCCCAGGTACCAGCCGCCCTGGCCGTCGGGCTCGGCTGCGAAGACGATGCCGCCGGCGACCACCGCGAAGTCCCCGTCGAGTCCCAGGCCGCTTGCGGCATCGAGGCGGGAGGCGTTGCCGGTGCGCGGCCCCACCTGCGTGAAGGCCCCGCCAATGTAGATCGCGTCACCGGTGGTGGCGATGGCGTTGACCGCACCGTTGGTGACCCAGAGGTCGTCGGGCTGGTCGCCGGGCAGGGCCGGGCCAGCAAGCGCCGATGCCTGGAGGACGAGGAGCGTGGCGATCGCGGTGGCCAGGACCGTGGTCAGCGGGCGCCGGAAGGAGCGCAGGGCGGTGGTCGTGTACATGGCCCTCTGGTACCCGCCGGGAGGCAGCGAAAACGCAGCTTGACGGAGAGCTGACGGTGTCCGCGGGCCGGTCGCGTACCGGAGGGGCCTGGGGCGTCAGCTCCGTGCCGGGCGCATGGACGTGACGATGGCATCCCCGGCCGCGGGCGCATCGGGTTGCTCCTGCGTGCCCGGGGAGGTGATGGTGACGGTCACATCCCCTGATGGCACGTGCCAGCGCACGATGTGGGTGCCTGTCGGGTAGCCGCTGTCGGGGATGATCTCGGTGCGGGTGCCGAAGATCTCGGGCAGGTTGAGCCGGGCCTGCTGCAGGAACGTTCCGTCGAGCGGCCGCCGGTCGAAGCTGCCGAGGTCGCCCTCGGAGGCGGGCGTGGTGGTGATCGTGATCGGCAGCGCAGCATCGTTGCCCGGCGCGACGACGCGTGAGCAGCCCCGCTGGGCCTGCCAGCCCTGCGGCACCGTGAAGGTCAGCCGAGCGGGGCGGATCGAGCAGGTCTCGCTGCCGGCAGCGACCTCTGGCAGGGTGTTCCAGGTGTAGCGTGCTCCCGTGGCGCTGGAGACGCCACCCTGCTGGCGCTGCTGCTCGCGCTCTTCCGCGGTGACCTGCACGCTGCCCGGCGCGGACTCATCCCCGGGGCCTGGGACTGCCGAGCGGTCGGCGAGCTCCAGCAGGCCCCCGACGATCCCGACCAGCAGGATCGCCCCGGCCAGCAGCCACGCCCAGGTCGGCACCCGCTCGTGCCACGGCGGGCGCGCTGGCGCCGGCCCATCCCCGTCGTCGAGGAGGTCCTGCAGGTCGTGCTCGGCGTCGAGGTCCTGCTCGTCGGTGTCGATGTCTGTCTCGGTCATGGCAGCACGGCCGGGCGATCCCGGTTCAGGTGACGGTGCTGGCATACCCGCAGGCAGGCGTTGTCATGCCCGGGATGGCGACCGGCGATGGACGTGGCGTCCCCCGGGCAGGACCCGCCGTCAGATCACCGGCACGTCCTGCGGCGGCTCAGCGCCCACGTACTCGGCGCTGGGCCGGAAGATCCGGTTGTCGTTCTCGACCTGCTCGCGGATGTTGGCCGTCCAGCCGATCACGCGGCTGACCGCGAAGGTCGGGGTGAAGAGCTCGTCCGGGATCCCTGCGCTGCGCATCACGAGCGCCGCGTAGAACTCGACGTTGGTCTTCAGGCCGCGGCCAGGCTTGAGCTCCTCCAGCAGGTCGAGGCAGGTCTGCTCGACGTGGCGGGCGAGCTCGACCTGGTCGCCGCCGATGCCGTCGGCGATCTCGCCGAGCATGATCGAGCGCGGATCCATCGTCGTGTAGACCGGGTGCCCGAAGCCCATCAGCCGCTCGCCACGCTCGAAGATCCCGCGGATGAACGGCTCTGCGTTCTCCTTGCTGCCGATCTCGTCGACCATCGCCAGTGCCCGGCTCGGGGCGCCACCGTGCAGCGGGCCCGACAGCGAGCCGATCGCCGCGACGACCGCGCTGGAGACGTCCGCGCCGGTCGAGGCGACAACACGCGCCGTGAAGGTCGAGGCGTTGAAGCCGTGGTCCACGGTCAGGTCGAGGTACTTCTCGAGCGCCGAGGCCTTCTCGGGCGTCGGGGTCTCGCCGGTGACCATCCGCAGGTAGTCGGTGGCGTGTGGCAGCGACGGATCCGGCTCGACCATGGCATGGCCGTGCTTGGTGCGGTAGATCGCGGCGACGCCCACGGCGGTCAGTGCGACGGCGCGGCTGCACTGGTCCTTGATCTCCTCCGGGGAGAGGTCCAGCCACGGCTTCCAGGCTTCACGCGCACCAACTGCAGCGATGAGCGCGCGCAGGGTTGCCATCACGTCGACCTCGCTGAGCTCGGCACCGGCCATCAGCCCGGGCACGATCTGGTGGACCTGCTTCCAGGCCTCGACGCGCAGCTTCCCGGCGCGCTCGCGGTAGGCGGCCGACTCGGCAGCGTCGGGCAGACGCCCCTCGTGCATGAGGTGCCAGATGTCCTCCAGCGAGCGCTTCTTCGCGAGTTCGGTGGCATCGTACTGGCGGTAGTGGAAGAAGCCCTCCTGCCCGCGCACGTTGCCGATCGCGGTCTCGGCGACCTTCACGCCCTTGAGGCCGCGCGGGACCTCCACGTCGAGGACGGCATTGCGGCTGGGGGTCGCATCGGTGGTGGTCGACATGCTGGTTCCTTCGATCTCGGATCTGGTGCAGGGCCGCCCCGGCGCCGCGTGAGCTCCGTCGCGGAGGCGTATCGGCCAGCATTCTAGCCAGAAACCGGCTTCGGCCGGAGCCGGCGCCCGGTCGAGCGCGTCAGGCGGGCCGTGCCGACCGGTTCGCAGGCGCTGCCGGTGCGCGGCGGATGCGATACCATGACGCAGTGGGTTCCAAGATGAAACCGACATGGCCGGATGCCGTTCGACGCCCCGACGTGGTCGCTGCGCGCCGTGCAGCGGTGCAGCCGAGCGCCCCGCTGGTCGACCTCGCGGGCCGCCGCTGGCTGCTCTGGTGCCTGCTCGCGCTCGACGACCGCGCGGGCACCCGCTTCACCGACCTCGCGGCCGAGCCCGGGCTCTCCCGGCGGGTGCTCAGCAGCGAGCTGGCCGAGCTGCAGCGCCGCGGCCTCGTGCTGCGGCGCACCTACCAGCGCACCCCCACCCGCGAGGCCTACTGGCTCTCCGCGCGCGGGCGCGCAGCCCGCAGCGGCATCGAGTCCCTGCTGCACGTGCTCGGTGGTGCCACGCCCGCTGCGGTCGGGGCATCCCGGGAGGAGTCGTCCGCCGCGGCGCGTGCCGACCTGCCCGACCTCGTCCTGCACGAGCAGGTCGAGCGGTCCATCGGCCCGGTCGTGGCCTACGACCGCTCCTACCGGGCGCAGCTTGCCGCGACCCTGCGCTGCTGGCTCGACAGCGATGCGAGCACGACCATCGCCGCGCGCACGCTCGGGGTGCACCGCCACACCGTCCGTTACCGGCTCGCACGCATCCACGAGCTCTGCGGCCTCGACCCCCACGTGCTCGCCGACCGCGAGCAGCTCGTGGCCGGGCTGCGCGCCCACGCCGAGCTGGCCCGCCGCGGGCGCCTGCCGCGCTGATCGGCCGGTTGGGCCCAGTGGACAAAGGACGAGGGCCCGCAGCGTCGTAGGGTGTCGGGGTACGACCACCACGCCTGCCGGCCGCCGCTGCCGACGCAGGTGCAACGCGCAAGGAAAGTCGATGACCGTGACCGAGACCCCAGGACGCTTCACCGCCAAGACCAGCCCGGAGGAGGTCATCCGCCGGGTCAACGAGGAGGGGGTGCGCTTCATCCGCCTCTGGTTCACCGACATCCTCGGCCGCCCCAAGAGCTTCGAGATCACGCCCAGCGAGCTCGAGGGCGCGCTCAGCAACGGGATGGGCTTCGACGGCTCGTCGATCACCGGCTTCAACTCGATCGAGGAGTCGGACATGGTCGCCGTGCCCGACCCCGACACCTTCGCGATCATGCCGTGGGAGGTTGGCGGGCAGAAGATCGCCCGGCTGATCTGCGACGTGCACATCCCCGGCACCTACGAGCCCTACGAGGGCGACCCGCGCTACGTGCTGCGCCGTGCGCTGGATCGCATGACGTCGATGGGCTTTGACACCTACAACGTGGGCCCTGAGCTCGAGTTCTTCCTCTTCGAGGATGCCAGCCCCAACATCAAGACCCTGGACGCCGGCGGCTACTTCGACCTCACTACCCTCGACCAGTACGGTGCCGTGCGCAAGGAGGCCGTGCTCGCGCTCGAGGCGCTCGGCATCCCCGTCGAGTACTCCCACCACGAGGTCGCCCCCTCCCAGCACGAGATCGACATCCGCTACGCCCCGGGCCTCGAGATGGCCGACCACGCGCTCACCTACCGGGTGGTCGTCAAGGAGGTCGCCTCGCGCAACAACATGTACGCGACCTTCATGCCCAAGCCGCTGGTCGGCGAGAACGGCTCGGGGATGCACACCCACCAGTCGCTCTTCAAGGACGGGGTCAACGCGTTCTACAGCGCCGACAGCGAGTACCACCTCTCCGACACCGCCCGCAGCTACATCGCCGGCATCCTCCACCACGCCCGCGAGATCTCGCTGGTGCTCGCCCAGACGGTGAACTCCTACAAGCGGCTCGTGCCGGGCTACGAGGCGCCGGTGTACGTCGCCTGGAGCCGCCGCAACCGCTCGGCGCTGATCCGCGTGCCGCACTACCACCCCGGCCACGAGCAGGCCACCCGCATGGAGCTGCGCTGCCCGGACCCCGCCGCGAACCCCTACCTCGCGTTTGCGGTGATGCTGCAGGCCGGCCTCGAGGGCATCGAGAAGGGCTACGAGCTCGAGGAGCCCATGGAGCGCAACCTCTTCGACATCACCCACGAGCAGCGCCGTGAGCTCGGCATCGAGTCGCTGCCGGGCAGCCTCGGCGAGGCCATCACGGCCGCCGAGGAGTCCGAGTTCCTGCTCAAGGCCCTCGGCGAGCACGTCTACTCCCGGCTGCTCGAGCTCAAGCGCCGCGAGTGGGACGAGTACCGCCTCGAGGTCACCCCGTGGGAGCTCGAGAACTACCTGCCGGTGATGTAGGGCGCACCTGCGGCAGCCAGGATGGAACGGTGTCGTGGGGCCCGCCAGGCGGCGGGCCCCACGTGCATCGCATGGAACACGGCACGCATCGCCGTGTCATCACCGATGTGCCAGATATGGCAGATTGTAGCGCGCCCCCGGCAGGATTCGAACCTGCGACCTCCGATCTGGCACATCGGCGCTCCATCCGCTGAGCTACGGGGGCGTCGCCACGTGATGTGCCCCGGTGCCGGAGGCCGAACCAGCCTGACACCCAGCATGTGTCAACACACCGTGCATCCGGGACGGATGTGGGACATCTCAGGTCCGACGAAGGCCGTGGGAGGCCGCCGCTCCGGGGTGCTCAGGGTGCCCGCACGGGATAGACGTGACGATGCCGCAGTCCACGAGCGCCACGATGCAGCCGGCCGCACCTGGGGAGCGACCCAGCTGCCGGGCCTCGCGGGGGCTGAGCGCGCGCTCAGCCACCACCACGTGGTAGGCCTGGTCGCGCTCGACGACGAGCACCTGGGTGCCGCCCTCGCTGGCCAGCCGGGCCACCGCCGCGGCATCACCGGCGCCGTGCCAGGCTGCCGTGGCCACCACCGCTGCGCTGATCGACTCGGGCAGCTCGCGGGGCTGGGTGGTCGAGCCGGCCACCGCGAGGTGCAGGCGCCCGAGGCAGTCCCCGGCAGCGAGCG
>SKUG01000233.1 GCA_007122215.1 Thermoleophilia bacterium
GCACGAAACATCATCGGCCGCTTCCAGGAGCTGCCGGCCCGCGCCCGCTACATCATCCTGGGCGTTGCGATCACGACGCTCGTGGTGATGGTGCTCATCGTGCGTGCGGCCACCTCGATGGAGATGGTGGTGCTCGCCGAGGGCGACCCCCGCGAGATCGGGCAGATGGAGACCGTCCTCGAGGATGCGGGCGTGCGCTACGACGTGGCCCGCCAGGGCACCCAGGTGCTCGTGCGTGGCACCGACCGGGACCTCTCGAGCGCCCGCGTGGCGCTCGCCGATGCGGGCCTCTTGAGCGGGTCCGGCAACCACTACACCTACGAGAAGCTCATCGAGGAGCAGGGTGGGCGCACCATGGGCATGACCGAGCAGGAGTGGGAGCTCAACCGCCAGCGCCTGCTCGAGGGCCTGATCGCCGCCGACATCGAGCGCATGAACGGCATCCGCGGCGCGAGCGTGCGCCTCACCCAGCCCGACGATGCGCTCTTCCGCAGCGAGCAGGCCACCGCCACCGCCGCGGTGACGATCGACACCGGCAACGAGGGCGTCTCCGAGGCCCAGGTCCGGGCGATCCGGATGCTCGTCTCGCACGCGGTGGAGAACCTGTCGGCCTCGGACGTTGCCATCATCGACCAGGATGGCAACGCCGTCAGCGAGGGCGGCAGCGGCGGCGACAGCGTCTTCACCGGCGCCCAGGCCGTGCGCGAGGTCGAGCGGCGCTTCAACGCCGAGCAGGAGTCGCGGCTCAACGCCCACCTGCAGCGCATCGCCGGCCAGGACAACGTCACCGCACTGCTGAACACCAACCTCGACCTCGACTCGGTCGAGGAGCAGATCCAGCAGTTCGGTGGCGAGGAGAACCTGCAGGGCCCGATCCGGCAGACGCAGGTGGCCACCGAGGACCTGCAGGTCGACGGTGGCACCACCGTGGGCGGTGTGGCCGGGGTTGGCACCAACGTCGGCGGCAACAACAACCAGTTCGCGGGGCTGCTGCCCACGGAGGGCCAGGACACCAACTTCGCGAGCACCGACACCGCAACGGTCTACGACAACGACTCGATCACGCAGATGGTGCAGCGCGCGCCGGGCCTCGTGAACGACATGTCGCTCTCGATCGTCGCCAACCAGGACCTGCCGGCAGAGACCCTGGCAGCGGTCGACAACGTGGCCCGCACCTTCCTCGGCAAGGCCCAGGACCAGGCCGGGAACACCTATTCGATGACCACGGCACCGCTGCCGCAGGTCCGGGACCTCGAGGCCGAGGCCCTGCAGGCCGCACGCCGCGACGCGATCATCGGCTACCTGAAGTGGCTGCTGCTCGGGCTCGGGCTGGTCTTCGTGGCACTGGCGCTGCGCCGCCAGCTCGCCGACCGCACCATGGAGCTGCTCGAGGCCGAGAACGAGCTGCTCACGCTCGACGACGGCTTCGACCCGATCCCGCTGGCAGAGCTCGACGCGTCCTTCCGCCAGGAGCAGCTCGGCAACGCGGAACGGATGGCGCTGCAGCGGCGGGTCGAGCGGATCGCCAAGGACAAGCCCGACGAGACGGCCCTGCTGGTACGCAGCTGGCTGCATGAGAGGTGATGGTGATGGACCAGCTTCCCGACGCACTCAAGGCCGAGGATCCCGCCCTCATCGCAGAGGAGCAGTGGACCGACATCGACGGGCGCCGCAAGGCAGCCGTCTTCATCATCTCGCTCGGTCCCGAGCTCGCCAGCGAGGTCTTCAAGCACCTGCGCCAGGATGAGATCGACGACCTGATCCTCGAGATCGCGAGCATGGAGGGCGTCGACTCGCGCGCCCGTGACCTCGTGATGGAGGAGTTCTTCCAGCTCCACGTCGCCCAGGACTACGTCTCCGAGGGCGGGCTCGACTACGCCCGGGACATCCTCGTCAAGGCGGTGGGCGAGGAGCGCGCGACCGACATCATCTCCCGGCTGTCGAGCTTCGTGCAGGTCGCGCCGTTCGAGTTCCTGCGCCGCTCGGATCCCCAGCAGCTGACGAACTTCATCCAGCACGAGCACCCGCAGACGATCGCGCTGATCCTCGCCTACCTGCCGCACGAGACATCGTCCCAGATCCTCGCGGACCTGCCCGAGCGCCTGCAGTCCGACGTCGCGATGCGGATCGCGGTGATGGACCGCACCGCGCCCGAGGTGATCAAGCAGGTCGAGGACGTGATGGAGTCCAAGCTCGCGGCGATCATCAACCAGGACTTCACCGCGGCCGGCGGCGTGCAGTCGCTGGTGGAGATGCTCAACAACGTCGACCGCACGACCGAGCGGCACATCCTCGAGTCGCTCGACGAGTCCAACCCGGAGCTCGCCGAGGAGATCCGCAAGCTGATGTTCGTCTTCGAGGACATCCTGCTGCTCGACGACCGCTCCATGCAGCAGCTGCTGAAGGAGGTCGACATCAAGGAGGTCGGCCTCGCCCTGAAGGGGACCTCGGAGGAGGTCCAGGACAAGGTCTTCTCGAACATCTCCCAGCGCGCATCGGTGATGCTGCGCGAGGACATGGCGTTCATGGGGCCCCAGCGCCGCAAGAACATCGAGGAGGCCCAGCAGAAGATCGTCGGGATCGTCCGGCGGCTGGAGGAGGCGGGCAAGATCGTCATCTCCCGCGGCGGCGGCGACGACGAGCTCGTGGCCTAGGAGGACCTCGACACCGTGGCATTCCAGCCGGACATCCCCGACACGCCCCCGATGCCCGCCAGCGAGGCGGGAGCAGGGTGGTCGCGGCCGCGCGCGGTCCCGGTTGCCGAGGCCCTGTCAGCCGTCGAGCTGCCCGACCTCGGCGCCGAGATCGAGGAGCTCGCCGCCGCCCAGGTGCGCGAGCTCGAGGCCGAGGCGCAGGCGCGCGCGGCAGCGATCATCGCCGAGGCCGAGGCCCAGGCCGGCGCGGTGCGTGCCCGGGCCTACGAGGACGGCTTTGCCGCCGGGCACGCCGAGGGCATCTCGGCCGCCGATCGCGACAGCGCAGGGGTCATCCAGGTGGCCGAGGAGGTCGCCGCCTCGCTGGTGGCCGAGCGCGACCAGCAGCTGGCCGATGCCGAGTCGGAGCTCGTCGAGCTGTCCATCCACGTGGCCTCGCGGGTGCTCAACACCGCGCTGGAGGTCGACCCGTCGATCGTTGCCGAGGTCTTCCGGGGCGCGCTGCGCCGTGCCTTCCACCGGGAGACGGTGCACGTGCTCGCGCATCCGGATGACCTCGCGCTGCTGCGCGAGCTCGGGCCCCGGGTCGCCGCGGAGCTCGGCGGTGTCGAGCACCTGCACTTCCTCGAGGAGCGCCGGATCAGTCGCGGCAGCATCGTCGTGCGGACCCCCGCCGGCGAGGTCGATGCCACCATCGACGGGAAGCTCGACCGGATCGCCGATGCGCTGCGTGAGCAGGCATCGCAGCGACGGGCGCGACACACGCACGGAGGCGGTGGGCAGGATGCCCCCGCAGGCAGCCAGGATGGCAGCGGAGCCGTCGAGCCAGGGGCATGAGCGGCCTCGACGGCTACCACGAGGTCATCGACCGGCTCGACCCCTACGGCCTGGGCGGATCCGTCACCCAGGTGATCGGGCTGGTGATCGAGGCCACCGGGCCCGAGGCACGAATCGGTGAGCTCTGCCGGATCCGTCACGATCGCCGCTCCGAGCCCGTGGATGCCGAGGTCGTTGGCTTCCGCGAGGGCCGCACGCTGCTGATGCCGATCGGGCCGATGGAGGGCATCTCTCCAGGTGACGAGGTCGTGGCGACGGGGCATCCGATGAGGATCCCCGTTGGACCGGGGCTCCTGGGGCGGGTGCTGGATGGTGCCGGGCGCCCGATGGACGACAGGGGCGAGCTGTCGGGCATCACGGGCCGACGACCGCTGCACGCAGCGCCGCCGTCGGCGCTCTCGCGCGAGCGGATCGACAGCCAGCTGCCGCTCGGGGTGCGCTGCATGGACGCCCTCATCCCCTGTGGACGCGGACAGCGGCTGGGCGTCTTTGCCGGATCCGGGGTCGGCAAGTCCTCGCTGCTGGGGATGATGGCGCGCGGGACTGCGGCCGACATCAACGTGATCGCGCTGGTCGGTGAGCGTGGGCGCGAGGTCCGGGAGTTCATCGAGCGGGACCTCGGCGAGGAGGGGATGGCGCGCACGGTGATCGTCTGCGCCACCGGGGACGAGCCGGCGCTGATGCGCATCAACGCA
This sequence comes from Thermoleophilia bacterium, assembly GCA_007122215.1. Classification (GTDB taxonomy): domain Bacteria; phylum Actinomycetota; class Thermoleophilia; order Gaiellales; family SKUG01; genus SKUG01. Next base: position 4,187 of record SKUG01000233.1, read on the forward strand.
GCGTTTGCCGCCACGGCCATCGCGGAGTCGTTCCGGGACGAGGGTCACGACGTGCTGCTGATGATGGACTCGGTCACCCGCTTCGCGCTGGCCCAGCGCGAGATCGGCCTGGCCATCGGGGAGCCGCCGGCCACGCGCGGCTACACCCCGAGCGTGTTCGCGGCCCTGCCGCGGCTGCTCGAGCGCGCCGGCACCGCCGAGCGGGGCTCGATCACCGGCCTCTACACCGTGCTCGTCGAGGGCGACGACATGAACGAGCCCGTCGCCGACTCGGTCCGCGGCATCCTCGATGGGCACGTCGTGCTCAGCCGTCGCCTCGCCCACCGCAACCACTTCCCGGCGATCGACGTGCTGCAGTCGGTCAGCCGCCTGCAGTCGGAGCTCCTCGAGGCAGACGAGCAGCGGGCGGCAGCAGCCATCCGTCGATCGCTCGCGACCTACGCGGAGAAGGAGGACCTGATCACCATCGGGGCCTACGCCGTCGGGTCGGATCCGCACATCGACTACGCCATCGCCAAGAAGCACGAGTTCGACGGGTTCCTGCGCCAGGACCTCGGCGAGGTCACCGGTGCGCCCGAGGCCCGCTCGCGGATGGTGGAGCTCGCCGCCGACGCGCTGCCCGATGTCTTCTGACCCGGCCGCCGCGCTGCCGGACTCCTCCTGACCACACCCGCCTGCGCATCGTCGCCTGCGCGATTCCGCGAGCCCGCTGGCCGACCCAGGCAGCACTGCGAGGCCTCGTCGAGCTCGGATGTCGGCTCGTTCCCCATGCGCGTACGATCCTTCACCGCTACGGTGCCGAATCGTCCGCGGATGCGGGGTGCTCCTGGATGCGCGTACGATCGTGCACCGATACGCGGCCGGATCGTCCGCGGATGCCGGGGACGCCCGGGGGAGGGCCGGGGGACGTCAGGGGAGGGCCGAGGGTGTTTGCAGAACGGACAGCATGATCGCGGCCGATACAGGCGGGCACGATCGCTGCCGATGCCATGCGGGAAGGAGTGACACCTGCACCATGCGGCGATTCCGATTCAACCTGGAAGGCGTGCTCGACCTGCGCAGGCAGGCCGAGCAGGAGGTGCGCCAGCACCTCGCTGCCGCGCTGGCCCACCGCAGCCGCCTGCAGGACCAGCTCGACGCGGCGATCGATGCCGAGCGCTCCCTCAACGAGTACTTCCGAACCAACCGCCTGTCGGTGCTGCAGATGCAGCTCCAGACGACCCACGGCGAGCATGCCCGGCAGCGCATCGTCGATGCCCGCGTGCAGCTGCACCACCAGGACGAGGAGATCGGCAGGATCCGGGAGCGGCTGGTCGCCGCCGCCGCTGCCCGAACGGCGCTCGAGCGGCTCCGCGAGCAGCGGCGAGATGAGCACAGGCGCAGCGCCCAGGCCGCCGAGCAGGCCGAGCTCGACGAGCTGGCCGTGCTGCGCCACGCACGCGCCTCGGCGGGCCCGCTGGGTGCGGCAGGAGCCGCCGGCGTCGGGGTGGCGGCATGACCTACTCCGCCGGATACGCCCGCGCCATGTCCCGGGTGCACGAGATCTCGACCCGGATCGCGATGGTTGCTCCCGGCGGCAACATCATGCCGGGCGGGTTCCAGGAGGTCCTGCAGACGGCACAGAACCGATTCCCGAACTCCCAGCAGCCCCCGGCTCCCGGCGAGGTTGCCGGCATGCCGGGCCAGCTGCCGATGCCGGGCCAGCTGCCCCAGGCGCTCGGACAGGTGGCAGCCTCGCTTGCCGGGCCCGACGGCACGGGAGCCGTCGCAGGCAGGGCGGGAGCGGCTCCACCGGCAGCCATGCAGCCGCTCTTTGCGGCCAGCGCGCAGCGCCAC
>SKUG01000208.1 GCA_007122215.1 Thermoleophilia bacterium
GCCGCCCGCGTCAGCTTCGGCAAGCGCCGCGCCGAGATGGATACCGCCGACGAGGGCCTGATCCGGTTCCTGATGCGCGAGCGCCACGGCACCCCCTTCGAGCACAACTCCTTCCGCTTCCACGTCCGCTGCCCGATGTTCGTCGCGCGCGAGTGGTTCCGCCATCGCATCGGGTCGTTCAACGAGGAGAGCGCCCGCTACCACGAGATGGAGCCGCTCTTCTACGTCCCCGACGCCGACCGGGTGCGCCGCCAGGTGGGCAAGCCCGGCGCCTACACCTTCGAGCCGGTGGATGCCGAGCTGGCCGAGTCCACCCGCTCGGCCATGACCTCCAGCTACGAGGCGGCCTACGCGACCTACGCGAGCCTGCTCGAGCAGGGAGTCGCGAAGGAGCTCGCCCGCAGCGTCCTGCCGGTCGGGCTCTACACCCAGTTCTACTGGACGCTCAACGCCCGGGCCCTGATGAACTTCCTCTCGCTGCGCGCCAGCGAGCACGCCCAGTACGAGATCCGCGCCTTCGCCGAGGCGATCGAGCCGTTCCTGCAGCGTGCGATGCCGATCACCTGGGAGTCGTTCGTGGCCAACGGCCGCGTGGCTCCCTGACCTGCGCCGCAGGCCGGGTTTCCACCAGGCCCAGCCTTCCCCGACCATCGCCCGTCGGCGCCGAGCCCCCAGAACGCCCCGAGGAGCCAGAATGTCCCTGCTGCACGGATTGCGGATCGTTGCCACCGGGTCCTACCTGCCCCCCAAGGTGGTCACCAACGTCGAGCTCAGCGAGCACCTCGACACATCCGATGAGTGGATCACCGCCCGCACCGGCATCCGCGAGCGCCGCTACGCCGACGAGGCCGAGCCCACCTCGGAGCTCGCCACCAAGGCCTGCCGGGCTGCGCTCGAGCGGGCAGGCATCGATGCCCGCGAGGTCGACCACCTGGTCTGCGCGACGTCGACCCCCGACTGGCCCCAGCCGGCAACCGCCGCTGCGATCCACGGGATGCTGGGCATGTCGGTCGATGCGGGAGCGATGGACGTCGATGCGGTGTGTACCGGCTTCGTGTACGCACTGCATGCAGCGGCAGCACAGCTGGTGGCAGAGCCCACCTGGGACTACGTGCTGGTGGTGGGCGCCGACTGCTACTCGCGGATCCTCGACCGGGAGGACCGCACCACGAGCGTCTTCTTCGGGGATGGCGCCGGCGCGGTGCTCCTCGGACGCGTCCCGGAGCTTCCCGATGAGGAGGAGGCCGGGCGCCCGCCACGGGGCATCCTGAGCAGCGTCTTCGGCAACGACTTCTCCCTGCACGACGCCATCATCGTGCCCGCGGGCGGGTCGCGCGAGCCGATCACCACCCAGGCCATCGCCAACCGTCGGCAGTACTTCCACATGAACGGCCCCGCGGTCTTCGAGTTCGCAACGAGCGCCCTGCCCAAGGCGATCCAGCGCGCATGCCAGCAGGCCGGTCTCGACCCGTCGGAGATCGACCTGCTGGTGCCCCACCAGTCGAACCGCCGGATCATCGAGGCCAGCATGCAGGCCCTGCGGCTGCCACCCGAACGGACCCACTACACGCTGGAGGCCTACGGCAACACCGCGGCAGCCTCCATCCCCGTCACCCTCGACGACGCCATCCAGAAGGACCGGATCCGGGCCGGCGACCTCGTTGCGATCGCCGGCTACGGCGGTGGCCTGAGCTGGGGCTCCCTGCTGATTCGCTGGTAGCGATCAGGTGCTTCGACGGATACGGGTGCGCCCTGACCCGATGCTGGGTACAGGCCGGATGATGGACCGAGACGACCTCCAGCTGCTGCGCCCCGCGCCCCGCGCGTTTGCCCTGCTGGCCGTCGCAAGCCTCGTGCTGCTGGTCGTGTCGACGCTGCAGGTGGTGGGGCCGGCCCCGGGCGGCTGGACGGGCGTCGTCACGGCCCTGCTCGGCGGGGGAATGTCCACGGCCTACCTTCGACGCCGCTGGGCACACCTCGGGCTGGGCCCGGAGGCGTTCGTCGTGCGGGAGCTGCGCCGGGAGTCCCGGATTCCCTGGGAGGAGGTGGAAGGGTTCGAGGTCGATGACGAGCCTGTCCGGATCCTGCGGATCCTCCCGATTCCCCAGCGCCGGGTGGTGGTGCGCTTTGCCCCGGACGATGTCGCGACAGGGGTTGCCAGCGCGGACTCGGAGCCAGCTGCGGGCGAGGCCGTGACCCCGTGGGCAACGGCTGGGACCGAAGCCGACGAGGAGATACCGGACGAGGCTGCGGATGCGGAGCCGGCAGGGCAGGAGGACCCGACGGGCAGCTGGGCTGCGCTGCGCTGGAGCTATGACAGGCCGGCAGAGGAGCTCCGGGACCTGCTGGAGCACTGGCGGGTGCACCGCGAGGCACCGGCCGCGCCCGAGACGGAGGCTCCCGACGACGCCACGGGACGCGCCACGGAGCAGCAGGCCCGCGCGGCGGAGAAGGCCGCGAAGCAAGCGGCTGCCGCCAGGCGCAAGGAGGAGGCCCTACGGCGCAAGGAGGAGGCTCGGCAGCGCAAGCAGGTCGAGCGCGAGCGCAGGCGCGAGCTGGCACGTCGCAAGGCCGATGCCAAACGGGAGAGGGCAGCGCGGGCACGCATCGCGAAGTCGCGGCAGAAGGAGCGGAAGGAGCAGCTCAAGGCCCAGCGGACAGCCGCGACACGGCGAACACAGGGAGAGGCCATCACCCGATCCCCAGCTCCTGAACAGGGTCGCCGGCGCGCGCCTGTCGAGGCCGGGCAGCAGGAACCCGGTTCAGGCATGTCAGCAGGGCGCTACCTCGGGATCGGGGCGATCACGCTGGCCGGTCTCGCAGTGACCTGGTTCGTCGTCGACGTGCTGCGGGAGGAGTTCGCCACCAGCGTCAGCGCATCCACCATCGAGGCACACATCCGGGATCGCCACCTCGACGAGGACGAGCAGGATATCGTGGTTCGCTGCCCGGGCGACCTCACCCGCACGGCCGGCAGCCAGGTCAGCTGCACCGGCACCCTGGATGGGGAGCGGGTCTACACCTATCGGGTGCTGATGGTCGATGGAACCGGCCGGAACCTCGACGTCCTCGTGCGGGATGAACGGGCCGCCAGCGACGCGGAATCCCGGGACCGGCCCCGGGAGCGATCCCGACCAGGCAACGCCAGCCGGGATCAGTAGCGGCGGGCGTAGGCCTCGGCAGCTGCCTCGCTGCGGTCCTGGTATCGAATCACCGAGATGGCATGCCCGACCTCGTGCTGGACGATCTCGGGAATCGACCGATCACCGCGCAGCTGGTGGCGCACGGCCACCTGGATCCGCACGGGAATCCAGGGCCCGTTCCCACGCTGGACGATGCGGGTGGCCCCCACCAGGCCCCCTTCGAGCGCGGCGACCGGGTGCAGCTCGATCGGCACCCCGTACTGCGCGAGCAGGGCAAGGTCACCGGCGGGCAGGCGTCGCAGGCCCTCGATCGCCTGCTGCATCTCCCCACGGGTGACGTAGTTCGAGCCGATCCGAACCGGGATCACCTGGACGCCGTTGGTCGGCTGGTTCACCGGTGGCGGCAGCTGGCCGGCGTGCTGGGGAAGGACCTCGGAGCCGCCGCGGCGGGAGTGGCGGGGATGGACGGTTGCCGAGCGGGCTGCCGGGCCGCGTGCGGGCACCCCCTCCCGGGCCTGCGCCACAGCCCCCCCTGAGGCGGGCAGGTCGGCATGGGCCACGCCGTGGGAGTGGGCATGTGCGACGCCGTGGCCGTCGCGGCTGGAATGTCCGGCGATGTCCATGCGCAGCTGGCCAGCGGTTCCTGTCACGGGCTGGGCACCAGGGGGACCTTGGCGCTCGGGACCATGCGCCTGGCCAAGCATGGCCCAGCGGGACTGCAGCGCCGCGGCGGGGGATGTCGGAAGACAGGCAGCCATCATCCATGGTGTCGCCGCTGTCGGGGACCGCCACACGCGCCCGCGATCGCGGTGGCCGGGACGGCACCGGCCACTGGCCGCTTGGCGCCGCGGCGATCCATCGCAGCTGGCGGTAGTATCGGGGCACCCGATCGACCGACGCGAGGAGCTGCGCAGCATGACCGCCACCGAGACCCGCCACTGGGGCCCCGAGACCGACAAGGCAATCGCCAACTTCCCGGTCTCGGGCGAGCGGATGCCGATCGGCGTCGTGCACTGGATGGCACGGCTCAAGGCCGATGCTGCCCGTGCCAACGCCGCCCTCGGGCTGCTGGAGCCTGCGATCGCCGACCGCATCGCCGCCGCGGGCGAGGAGGTTGCCGCCGGCCGCTGGGACGACCAGTTCCCGCTCGATGTCTTCCAGACCGGCAGCGGCACCTCCACCAACATGAACGTCAACGAGGTGCTGGCGAGCCTGGCCGGCGACGACGTCCACCCGAACGACCACGTCAACCTCGGCCAGTCGTCCAACGACACCTTCCCGAGCGCCGTCCACCTCGCAACCCTCGATGCGGTCACCGCCACCCTGCTGCCGGCGCTCGAGCAGCTCGCAGGCTCGCTCAGCAGCAAGGCCGACGAGTATGCGGACGTCGTCAAGAGCGGTCGCACCCACATGATGGATGCCGTTCCGGTGACCCTCGGCCAGGAGTTCGCCGGCTACGCCACCCAGGTACGCCTGGGGATCGACCGGATCGAGGCTACCCTCGGACGGGTGGGGCAGCTGCCGCTGGGCGGGACCGCCACCGGCACCGGGCTCAACACCCATCCCGAGTTCGCAGCCCGCGTGCTGGAGCTGCTCGGGGCCCGCGCGGCGTTCTCCGTCTCGCAGCCCGTCGATCGCTTCGAGGCACAGGCCAACCGCGACGCGCTGGTCGAGCTGTCGGGCGCCCTCAAGGTCGTTGCGGTGTCGCTGATGAAGGTCGCCACCGACATCCGGCTGATGGGCTCGGGCCCGCGCGCCGGGATCGCCGAGCTGGAGCTGCCGAGCCTGCAGAAGGGCAGCTCGATCATGCCGGGCAAGGTCAACCCCGTGATGGTCGAGGTCGTCTGCCAGACGATGGCACAGGTCATCGGCAACGATGCTGCGATCACCCTGGGCGGCATGCAGGGACAGTTCGAGCTGAACGTCGGGATCCCCCTGATCGCCCGCAACATCCTCCACTCCACCACGATCATGGCCTCTGCCAGCCGGCTCTTTGCCGAGCGCTGCGTGGACGGCCTCGAGGTCCAGCAGGAGCGGTGCGAGCAGTATGCGGAGGCATCCCTGGCGGTTGCCACCGCGCTCAACCCCTTCATCGGCTACGACCGCGCCACGGAGATCGTCCAGCAGGCCCACGCCTCGGGCCGCACGCTGCGCGAGGTGGCACGCGAGCTGGGCGTCGATGACTCCACGCTCGACCAGGCACTCGACATGCGGGCCATGGCGGCCGGAGGCATCCCGCAGGGCGCCGGCAGCTGAGGGTGCTGCTGCGCCCGACAGCAATGCCAACCGAGCAGGGCCTGCGCGATCGTGGGATCGTGGGGATGTCGGCGCTGCTCCTCGCGCTCGTGCTCGGGATTGCCGCCTGTGGACCACCGGAGCCGACACGCATCGAGCGCCCGACCAACCCGGAGGTCCGTTCCGCCCCCGAGGAGGCCGAGGAGCGCATCGCGCGCGATCCCGCCGAGCCGTTCCGGCCGTGCGCGGAGCGCATGGTGCTGCGTCCGTACGATGGTGGCGACGCCGACTCGACGCACTGGCAGCTTGCGAGCATCCGCCTGGGGTCTGGCCTGCGCATGAACTACACGGTGCCACAGGCGTGGTCGGTCGATGGCCTGGGGCGCTCGCGCTTTGACGGGGGCTCGGTCTACGTCACGGCGCAGAAGACCCGGGTCGAGCCGACCGATGACTACACCCTGACCGAGTACGCCCTCGACCTGCAGGGCCCGCGGGGACGGCTCTATCGGCATGTGACCAACACCCCGTCCGGTGAGGCACCGTCATTCGTGCTGGTGCGGCAGATCGCGCTGTCGCCCAGCGAGCCGGGCGC
>SKUG01000234.1 GCA_007122215.1 Thermoleophilia bacterium
CCGGGAGTACGGATTGCAGGTTCCAGGCGGGGCGTGACCCCGCACCACGACGAGCAATGAGAGGAGGTGAGAAACGATGATGATGCACACGACACAGATGGTGGTACCGGCAGCCCAGGCCGCCGCACCCGCACCCGGTGCCGAGGTCCCCGCCAGCACGGGGGGATTCGCCGAGGCACTTGCCGGGGCCGAGACGGTGCTCGATGACGCCGGCCAGCCGGCCGCAGGCGAGCAGGTGGTCGAGGCCGTGGAAGAGGCCGCCGACGCGCCAGCCGACGAGGCAGGCACGGCGGCGTCCGAGGACGACGGTGACGCGGGATCCGGCGATCAGGACGCAGGCCACCATGCTGACCACGACGCCGGTGCCGACGACGTCGTCCCCGCAGACGGGGATGGATCGGAGGTGCCAGGTGGCGAGGCAGGATCCGGTGATGCAGCCCCGCAGGTCCCCCATGAGGAGGGTGCTGCACTGGCTGCAGCTGCGGCTGCCTCCGCACAGGTACGGCAGCAGCCGGCCACGGCCACGGGTGAACGCCCGCTGGCCATCGCCGGTGAGGCACCTCGCACGGGCCCAGCGCCCGCAGCGAATGCCGCAGCCGTTGCCCATGCCGCAGCGGGACAGCGTCCCGACATGGCAGCTGCAGGGCAGGCCCAGGGAGTGGAGGTCGACATCGACGGTGAAGCTGCACCGGGCCTGACGCGCCCCGCAGCAGGACGAGCCGACGGTGCGGCTGGACCGACTCCTTCGGTTACCAACGTGAGCACCGGCACCCCGGCGGCAGCCATGCGTGCAGAACCTGCCCAGCCGGCCGTGCCGGGTGAGCGGGCGGCGATCCCGGCCCAGCCGGCAGCGTCGGCACAGGCGCCGGCACAGGGGCCGGCACAGGCTGCAACCGCAGCGACACCGGCAGCACCGGCACAGGCACCGGTCGAGACCGATCCCGGTACGGCCATGCCACGCACCGATGCCGCAGCCAGCGCAGCCGAGCGGCTGGGCCTGGCAACGGTCCGCTCGGCATCCTCGGCTGCAGCGATGCAGTCGCGGATCGAGCTGGTGGCAGAGCAGCTGGCAGCACGCCTGCGGCTCAGCCAGGCAGCTGGCGGCACGCAGGTGCACCTGTCGCTGCGCCCGCGCGAGCTGGGCGACGTGCAGGTGCAGCTGGCCATGCGTGACGGCCACGTCGCAGCCCTGGTGGTTGCCGACCGCGCCGAGACCGCACGGCTGCTGCAGCAGGACAGCGGCGACCTGCGCCGCCTGCTCGAGGGCCTCGGCCTTCGGGTGGACCAGCTGGACGTCAACGTCCGCGACGGCGATGCCGGCGCGGCCGGCTGGCGCTCCGGCGAGGGGCAGGACGCTGCAGCCATGCTCCGGTCAGCACGCAGCGGTGCCGATGAGGCACCGGACGGGTCGTCGGACGACGGCACCGGCATGGAGGGCGCACGCCCCACCGCCGATGACGTCCATGACGGCAGCGTGAGTCTTCTCGCCTGATGGCGGGAAGGCTCACGCAGGCACGTTGGTACACGACACGAAGGAGGACAGGCAGCAATGCAGGTAACGGCAACATCCATGTCCGGCGGGACGGGGAGCTTCAGCAGCGCCCTCAACCCGGCCGAGCAGAAGGAGATGTTCCTGCGCCTGCTGGTCACCCAGCTGCAGAACCAGGACCCCATGAACCCGGTCAACAACGAGGACTTCCTCAGCCAGATGGCCCAGTTCACCAGCGTCGAGCAGCAGCTCGCGATGGTGGAGCGGCTGGACTACATGGCGACGGAGGCGGCCATGAATCGCAGCGTTGCGATGATCGGCCGGGAGGTCGACTACCTCAATGGTGACGAGATCGTCGGCGGCGCAACCGTCGCTGCGGTCTCGTTCCAGGGTGGTCAGCCACGCCTCGTGCTCGAGGACGGGACGCAGATCAGTCCCGGCCAGGTGGTGCGGGTGCAATGAGCGCTCCCGACCCGATCAACAACGATCGCTCGATCCGACCGGTCGAGCCGGGGCAGCAGCCCCGGACCGACCGGCCATCACAGGCACCGGACGGCACGACCTTCGGGGACGTGCTGCGCCGGAAGGTCGCCGAGCAGATGCCGGCCAGCCGGCCAGGCGAGACCCGCGACGGGGGAGCCCCCGTTGCGGAGCCGACGGTGCGCTGGAGCGCGCACGCCGAGGCACGCCTGCGCCAGCGCGGTATCGAGATCGGTCCGATCGAGCAGGCCCGGGTGGAACGCGCAATCGACCGTGCCGCATCCAAGGGCAGCCGCGAGGCGGTGGTGATGATGGACGACGTGGCCATGGTCGCGTCGGTCACCAACCGAACCGTGATCACGGCGATCGCCCAGGACCAGGCACGGGAGAACGTGTTCACCAACATCGACGCGGTGGTCTTCGCCTAGACAGGGTGAAGGGCTGCCACGTGGGGTCCTGCAGCAGTGCAGGACGACCAGCAGGAACAGCAGGAACAACGCAGACACAGCAAACTCGGCCGGACCTCGCTGTTGAGGAAGCCGAGCGTCCCGGGGCCCGACTGGCACCGGGGCAGCAGATGACAACCACGTGCGAACCAACAGGAGGACACCATGCTTCGCGCCATGTACACCTCGGTTTCGGCACTCCGGAACCACCAGACCATGCTCGACGTGGTCGCCAACAACATCGCCAACGTCAACACCACCGGCTACAAGGCGGACCGCACGTCCTTCAAGGACATGGTCTACCAGACGATGGCAGGGGCGTCGGGACCGACGGCGACGATGGGCGGCACCAACAACCGGCAGGTCGGCCTCGGCATGCAGCTCGACGCCATCAACCAGGTGCACACCCAGGGCAACCTGGCCAACACCGGGCTGATGACCGACATCGGCATCAACGGGGACGGCTTCTTCCGGGTCTCCAACAACGGGGTGGACATCCCTGCCGGCACGGCAGCGGTCTCCTACCAGCGGGCGGGGAACTTCACCTTCGACCAGAACGGTGACCTCGTGACCCAGGACGGGTTCTACGTGATCGGCTTCGCCGACAACGCTGGAGTCCCCGATCCCACCTCACCGCTGATCCTCAACGTGCCCCCGGCGACCACGCAGTCCTTCTCGATCGAGCAGAGCGGCCGCGTGACCCGGATCGACGACACCGGCACGCTGCAGGTCGTCGGCTGGATCTCGATGGCCAAGTTCGCGAACCCCATGGGCCTGACCAAGACGGGTGACAACAAGTGGGTCGAGTCCGGCAACTCGGGCATCCCGATCAATGGAACGCCCGGCGACGCCTCGGGCATGGGCGTGATCGTCCCCGGAACGCTGGAGATGTCGAACGTGGACCTCGCGTTCGAGTTCACGGAGATGATCCGTGCCCAGCGTGGCTTCCAGGCCAACAGCCGAACGATCACGACCTCCGACGAGATCCTCCAGGAGCTCATCAACCTCAAGCGCTAGGTGAGCCCGGACCGGTCCTGATCCCCGGGGGCTGACCCCGGGATCGGGATCGCTGGAAGGCGGGCGGCACGGAAGCCCACCGCCAGCTGCGCAGCCACGGACGGCACGAGGACGCAGCGCAGGGGCGTGGCAGGGACCGGGAGGTCCCCGTCACGCCCCTGCGGCGTGATCCAGGCACGGCGGGAAGCCGTTGCGGTTCTGACAACGTGTGGGGATGGGAGTCAAGTTTGTCGGCCAGCGGGCCGATAGCGCACCCGACGACCTGCCAGGAGGCATCGTGATACGCCTGAATCGACTGCATGGAGCCGGAGAGTTCGTGATCAATGCCGACCTCATCGAGACGATGGAGGCCTGCCCCGACACGACAATCCAGCTGATGACGCGCAGGCGCTTCGTGGTGCAGGACTCGATCGACGAGGTCATCGCGAAGATCGTCGAGTACCGCGCCCGCACGGTCTCGCTGCCGTCGGTGGCCGCACGGGCGCTCGAGCATGCCGATGAGGAAAGGGCAGCCTGACCATGGCAGATGGCCAGCCATCATCCCGCAGCATCGTCGAGCCCATCCAGCCCGAGGGCCGCGGCTTCGACATCGGCCTCATGGGCGGTATCCTGATCGGCTTCCTGGGGCTCACGCTGGCCGCGTGGTACGAGGGCGCATCCCCGGAGGGCTACTTCGACAAGGCAGCGATCGGCATCGTCTTCGGCGGCACGCTCGGAGCGACGATGGCCGCATTTGGCTGGCCGCAGTTCCGGCGAATGCCGCTCGTCTTCTTCAACGCCCTCACCTTCGCCCCGGTGCGCCGCACCAACGCGGTGCGCACCATCGTCGGCTTTGCCGAGAAGGCCCGTCGGGAGGGCCTGCTCGTGCTCGAGGACGACCTCGCCGAGGTCGACCACGAGTTCCTGCGCCGCGGCCTGCAGCTGGTCGTGGACGGCACCGATCCCGAGCTCGTGAAGGACATCCTCCAGACCGAGGTCGACTCGCTGGCCGAGCAGCACGAGCGCAACTCCGCAACCTGGATGACCGCAGGCGGGTTCAGCCCCACCTTCGGCATCGTGGGCGCGGTGATGGGCCTGATCCTCGTGCTCGGCAACCTCGACGACCCGACGGCCATCGGCCCCGCCATCGCGGTGGCCTTCGTGGCGACCCTCTATGGCGTGGGCTTCTCCAACCTCGTCTACATCCCGGTCGGCATGCGCGTGAAGCTCCTCGCCGAGGACGACCTCACCGCACGCGAGCTGATGATCGAGGGCATCCTCGCGATCCAGTCGGGCGACAACCCGCGGATCGTGGAGGAGAAGCTGCTCGCGTTCCTCGATGCAGATGACCGGCTCGAGTTCGAGCTCGAGCGTGACAGCGGCCAGGACTTCGACCTGGCGGCCTAGCCGCGGGATGTGACATGTCACGACGCGGACGCAAGAGCGGTGGGGGAGGAGGCCACGAGGAGAGCGGCACGGAGCGCTGGCTCGTTCCCTACGCCGACATGCTCACCCTGCTGCTGGCGGTCTTCATCGTGCTCTTCTCGATGGCCTCGGTGGATCCGGCACGCTACGACGAGCTGCGCCAGACGCTCGCCGACCGCTTCGGCGGGCAGGTCCTCGACGGCGGTGCCGGCATCGCCGCAAGCTCCAGCAACCCGCTGGACCCCAGCCTTGCCTCGCGGCTCGTCGAGAGCAACGCCCAGCAGCCCGTGCGCTTCTCCCCCAGCGAGCAGCAGCGCCTCAACCGGCTGCGTGCCGATGCCGAGCAGGTCCTGCGCAACGCCGGCATCCAGGGCGAGGTCCAGGTGGTGTCCGAGCGTGGCGTGGTGATCCGGATGTCCAACCGCAGCCTCTTCGATTCCGGCAGCGCCGAGCTGCGACCGGCGGCACGGCGAGCGCTCACGACCGTGGCAGCACGCCTCGAGCCCATGCGCCGTCACGTCGCCGTCGAGGGGCACACCGATGGCGTGCCGATCAACACCGCCCGCTACCCCAGCAACTGGGAGCTGTCGACCGCACGGGCCGTCAACGTCGGACGGTTCCTGATCGACCAGGGCATCGCACCGCGCCGGATGCAGATGTCGGGATTTGCCGACACTCGCCCGCTCGTGCGCCCCCGCTTCCCCACCCAGTCCGTGGACCGCAACCGCCGGGTGGAGATCGTCATCAAGTCGTCCGCTGCGGCCGCCCGAGATGGCTCGGAGGTTGCCACGCCGCGTGCCGCCGACGGGCCTCGCGACGCGCCTGCCGACAGGGGCGTACCCGCCGAGCTGATCCCCTACGAGGACGTCATCGGTCCGATCGTCGACGTTGGCGGAGGTCGTTGATGCTCGGCCCCGCTCAAGTCCACGCCACCAGCTGCCGATGGGGTTCCGCGAACCGCATGAGGACGTGCCCATGAACAGCATGAAGCTTCCCATCATCATCATGGTCGTGGCAGCCATCGCCGCTGCCGCAGGCCTGGGCGCCGCACGCATGGCCTCGGGCGGTGGCGACGTGGCCGAGGCACGGTACATGCCGGACCCGATCGCGCTCGATGGCCCGTTC
>SKUG01000158.1 GCA_007122215.1 Thermoleophilia bacterium
ACGGCTTGCAGAGCAGGCCCCGGACGAGGCCCGACTCGTGGTCGTGGTCGACAGCGAGCCGCCGGGTCTTGCCGGTGGCCCGCTCGCAGATCGCGCAGCGTCCGCCCTGCACCTCGAGCAGCGTCTGGTACTCGCCGGCGGTGATGCCGTAGGTCCGCTCGACGTGAAGCGCGTGCGCCCGCTGCTTGCGTGCGGCTACCACCCTGCGGTGGTGGGTCGCACACCGAGGGCCGGGGTGCGGGGCAGGGCGGTGGGTCTTGGCGCCTGCTTGCCCTTGGCAGTCGACACAGCGGCGGGCGCTCACGGTCAGACGTCCGCGTCGTCAGGCAGTACGTAGGTGGTGACCACGTGCCGCGGGTTGACCCGGGCGTTGACCGGGCGGGCGGTCAGCGACCGCGTGTTGAGGACGAACGGCTGCTTCATCAGGTCGACCGTCGGGTCGCTCTGGACGACGCCGCGCAGCCACTCGCCGGTGGACAGCCGGATCGCGACCTTCATGCCCCCACCCCCGCGATCTCCTCGAGCAGCTCGTCGGCCACGATCAGCGCGGCGGTGTTGTTCTCGTCGTGGTGCTGGACGCCGCAGGCGAGCACGTCGGCCAGCATGTCCAGCTCACGAGGCGTCGCCGTGATCGTCAGCACGACCTTCGGTCCGGTGTGGGTGGTGTCCATCAGGCGTCTCCGGGTTGGGTGAGGTCATCGTCCGCACCCACCGGATACGGTTGACACAAGGCTTCGTCGAACGACGGACCCTGCGGGTCCCACGCCGGCAGCGCATCCCCACGGCCCACCAGCTCCGCAGCCCACGGCAGCCGAGCGACCGCCTCCTGCAGCCGGGCCACCCCACGCTGCGTCCAGCGCCACACCGTCTTGGGGTCGACCACCCTGTCCCGCTCGAGCAGCTCGCCCGCCTCGGCGTACGACAGGCCCTTGAACACCACCATCGTCACGCACGAGCGGTCAGGCTCGGGCAGTGCATCGAGCAGCAGGTCAGCGATGATCGTCGCCGCCGACTCGTCGAGCGTGAAGTACGAGTCGTCCTCCGCCGTCTGCTCCGCGATCTTCCCGAACTGCAACGCCCGCGGGTCGATTGTCGTAGGGTTCGACCGCGGCTGCTCGGACATCAGCGCACCGCCTTCGGCATGAAGGCCGTCGGGGAGATGACCGCCGACCGTGGCTGCGGGATCAGCTCAACGACGAACGACGGCTGCCGCTCGAAGTCCTTGATCGCGGTGTTCTCCGCCTCGATCATCAGCGGGTTCGTCTCGGTAGGGGACAGGTGCCAGACCGCATCGGCCGCCCCCTCGATCGCAGAGTGGCCCCGTGCCCGCGCGTCGCTCGCGTTGGTGTGGTGCACCACGAGCAGCGAGCACTCGAGGCTCTCCTGCACCTGGCTGATCATGTCGATCGCTGCGCTGATCGGGCCGTGGTCGTTCTCGTTGGCGCCCGGGATGCCTCGGGACCACGTGTCCAGCACCACCAGCTTCGGGCGGTAGCGGGCGAGCGTGCGGTACCACGTCTCGACCGACTGCTGCGACATCAGGTTCGGCATCCGGGGCGCCACCTTGAGTGGCGCCACGTCGGCCTGCGGGTAGGCGTTGTGCCACGACACCACCCGGTGCGCGAAGCCGTACACCCCCTCACCGATGCAGTAGATGACCCGCTGCCCCGACGCTGCGGTGGCCGCAGCCCAGTCGAGAGCGACGAACGACTTGAACGTCTTGGGCCTGCCGATCAGCCACGTCAGCCCGAACGGCACCCGGCCGGGCAGCACCCACGTCGGCGGAGGGAAGTTGGCGAGCTCGCCCACCCCGTACAGCGGCAGCGTCGGGCCGCCGTCGTCGGCAACCTGAGCCATCGGGGGCAGGTCGACCAGATCGGGAGCGACGTCCCAGTCCTCGGGGCCACGAGGCGTCGAGCGTTCCCACGCGGAGCGCAGCGTCATGCGGGCTTCACGCTCGGTCTGCCCGGCGCTCGTGACCGCCACGTGGTACAGCCGAGAGTCGACGTCGTGCTGGTCGAGGTACCCGCCCTTGACGATGCCGAACAGCTTGAGCCCAGCGATGAACAGCCGGCCGTTGCGGTTGCCCTCGGGCTCGGTGGCGACCGCCTGCAGCTCCCCTTCGAGGGCCGCCTGCGCCCACCTGTCGGTGCGCTGGGTGACCTCGGGCAGCGGCTGCGGCTCGGCCACCTGCGGGGCGACCGGGGTGGCGATCCGCTGCAGCTCGTAGCTCACCTCGACCGGGAGAGCAGCGAGTCCGGTGTACCCGGCGAGGGGCGGCGCCCACTCGTACGCCCCGTCGGTGCGGACCGACGGGGAGGCGACGACGTAGCCTCCGTCGCCCCGCACGTCCACCTTCGGCGCCAGCTTCGACTGGCTGTTCTTCACCACCATGCCATCAGGCACCCGGAAGTAGATGTGCCACCCACCCCGAGGCGTGCGTGCCCGGATCGTGGGGTACTCACGGATGTCGAACCCGAGCGAGTCGTGCAGCCCCGAGAGCTGGGCACCTGGGTCGATGTCGATGACCGCGATGCCCGACAGCCCGCAGGCGATGCCGATGTTGGCGTCGGGCCACTGGCTCCACCACTCCTCGAGGGTGACCGGGTGTCTGGTCGCCAGCTCCTGCCAGCGTGGCACTAGCGGTGGGCTGTTCGCCCCCGCCTGAACGGGGAACACATGCAGCCCCCGTCCGGCGTAGTTCAGCGCGCTCTGCATCAGCGTCATGCGGCAGCCCTTGCTCCTCGAAGTGGCACCCGGTCAGGGGGTCGAACCCTGCGGCCGACGGGTTGGAGCCGTCAGTGCGCCCTACCGCGCCCCGGGCGCGTGCCCCCGCCTGCGCGGACAGGCGGGGGCAGTCCCCGGGTCACACCGGGGTGGGGAAGCCCCCCTGCTGCTGGGGCCAGGCGAGCGGGGCGCTCGGCACCGGCTGCTGGGGCGCGGGCTGCGGCCACGGCTGCGGGGCACCCGTGGGGACGTACCCCGCCGGGGCGTGCGGCTGCTGCGGGGCGGGAGCCTGCTGCTGGGGCTGCGACTGCGGCAGCGGCGGCCCGGCCTGCAGGTTGATCGAGAAGTGCTTGAGCGTGTTGCCGTTCGGACGCGCCTCGGTCCGGTCGAACCGGATGTAGACGATGTCCGACGCCTGGATGCGACGGCCGAGCTGGTTCTTGCCCTCGACCAGACCGGCGGCCAGCTGCGAGGTGCCGAGCCACAGCGTGAGCGGGCCGCGCTGCGCGTCGTTCACCTCGATCACGTCCGACAGCCCGTACGGGGTGGTGATCTCGAACTCCGCCCGGGTCACCTGCCCGAACACCTCCTCACCCGGCTGGGTGAAGGTGAACTTCGGAGGGCCGTCGGCACCGCCACCACCGGCGGGCGCCGGCGTGGCGCCCTGGCGGAGCGCGTCGATGTCGGGCACCCCGCCCTGCGGGGCGGGCTGCGGGTACTGCGGGTACTGCTGCGTCATGCGTGTCTCCTCAGAAGGGGCAGTCGTCGATGCCGTCGTTGTCCGCGGCCTGGGTGTTGACCCGGGCCACCCACTCCGCCTGCGTCTCGCCGGCGGGCTGCTCGGGGGATGGTGCGATCTCCCCGGGAGCTGCAGCACCCGCACGCATCGCGTCGAGCGCCGGGTTGCCCGAGGGGGCAGCAACCATCGCCGGGGGTTGGGAGGGAGAGGGGACGGGGGCGGGCGCCGGCCGAGGAGCAGCCACCGGCGGCAGCTGGTTCACCGCCGGCGGGGACACCGCACGCTGGAACAAGGGAAGGATGCTCGCCAGCACCTGCGCCGCCTCGGGGGCGGTGCGCAGCGAGCCCAGCTCGTAGGTCACCTCGACCGCCACCCCTTCGACCTGCAGGGTGAGCACCAGAACCTCGACGCCCTCGGAAGGGCCGGGCTGGTAGCCGTCGGGGTGGGGGACCGGGATGGTTGCGGGGTTCGTCATGCCCCCATAGTCCGCAACCACCGGACACAAATGGGAGGCCCCGCCACATCTAGGGCGGGGCCTCCGTGCCGAGGAGCAAGGGCTAGTTGTCTCCCACCGGCGGGGTCATCGTACCCCGGCGGGTAGGGTCCCCGCAAGGGTCCGTTGCGACAGCTCGCCCGTGACCTGGCACCCACCGAACGCCGGGCAGAACTTCACGGAGCACAGGTTCGACCGAGGGTTCTCACGGAAGTCACCCTCCGCCACGATCCGGTCCGCGCGTCGCAGGTCGGCAGCCAGCCAGGCGTAGTGGTGCGGCTCGGGCTCGAACGTCACCCGCCGGGCACCCTGGAAGGTGGCGGCCTTGCCCGGCTGCGGCCTGACGATGTGCCACTCCATCCGCACCGGGCTGGACAGCGGGATCGTGGGCGAGCGTTCGGCAGCGAGGATGTAGACCATCCCCTCACGCTCGTGGCCCTCGGCCGACTTCCAGTACGACAGCTTGCCCGCGGTCTTGAGGTCGACCACCACGCCCTTGCCCTCGTCGTCGAGGTAGGCGACGTCGGTGAACCCACCGAGGTGCCGGGGCGAGGCGTTGTTCGCCACCCGGAACTGCGACTCGACAGCCACCGGCCGCCAGTCCAGCACCAGCTCCCGCAGCGACGGGCCTCCCTTCTCGTGGGGCGTCTGGTACCAGTGGGTGACGGCCGCCTCGACCTCGGTGTGTACCTCGGCGTCCGAGGTCTGGTACCTGTCCCACACCTCGTCGGTCGGCTGCGCCTGGGCGAGCTCGCGAGCGAGCGCCTCGAAGCCTCGGGCCACCAGCTCGTCGAGCGACGGCAGCGGCAGGTCCCGCAGGTCCCGCAGGTTCACCAACCGCACCCGCTCGTGGTGCTCGACCGCGGAGTGCAGCGCGGTGCCCCGCCAGTTGTACGGCCCGCCCGGGTCCTCGACCTCACGTACCTTGGTGAGGTACCACTGCCACGAGCAGGTGTCGAGCAGGGTGGACAACGCGCTCTTGCTCCACTGCAGCACCTGGGTCACGGCTTCTCCCCCCATCCGAACACGTGGACGACCGGGCCATGCAGCCCGCCGGACACGTGGAGTAGGTGCCAACCCGGGTTGGCGAAGAAGGCGGCGAGGGCCGGGTCGCCCTCGGGCACCACCTTGGTGTCCTCAACCCACGATAGATCGGTCATGCTCCGACCGCCACCGGCTCGGTCGGGGACATGATCCGCCGGGCCTCCGCCCAGTCACGGTAGGCGGTCTTGGTGCTGATCTTCCGCTGCGGCGGGTGCTCGGCGTTCCACTGCTGGCGGTACCTCTCGGCGGTCGCACCCTCGACCCGCTCGATCATGTCGCACGCCATCGCCAACCGCGCTTGGCGCAGGTACTCCGCCACCCCGATGAACCGGAGCAGCTGGCTGCTCTGCCGGGTGGACACCCCGGTCCGCCGGGCTGCTTCGCGCGACGAGTAGCCGGCACGGAGCAGCATCGCGCAGCCACGCAGCTCGACGACCGACGGGTCGAACCCGACCCGGCCCTCGACCACCCGCACCCAGTCGGGGTGCGTGAGGTTCGGGTTGCCCACCAGGGCGCCGAGGTCGGCGGCGATCTCGCTGACCGTGGTGCCCTGGGTGAACAGCGCGGCGATGTACCGGGCGAACGTGCGCAGCCCTTCGATCGTCGCCGCTTCCTCGGGAGCGTCGTGCGGCTCGTGGTGTCCGCGGCTGCCGGTCCACACCCCCAGCTCACGAGGGGTCACGTTGCGCAGCACTTCGAGCTGCGCCATCATCCCGTCCCACGCTTCGTCGCTGATCGCGAGCGTGTCCTTGACGGTCTGTGCGGCGATGGCGGCGTGCAGCCGCTCGATGGGGGTTGTCATGGGGTAGCCCTTGCTCCTCGACTAGCACTAGCCCTGCTGGTCTGGTCTGTAACTTAGCGTCACGCTGTCGTGACCGCAAGTCCACTGTCCGCAGGTACCGGATACATCTGACAGTGTCGTCCGTGTCCGGTGTTCGCGAACCCTGGGAGCA
>SKUG01000115.1 GCA_007122215.1 Thermoleophilia bacterium
AGGTCATCGCCTCCGCAGGCCAGGCCCGCTACGAGGGCAGCATGCGCCAGCGCCGCGGCGACATCCTCCGGGCGCTCTCCGGAGGCGGGCAGGTCGATCCCGGCCACGACCCGGAGGCAGCGGCCGGGCTGGTTGCCGACGGGCTCATCCACGAGGCCCCGGATGGCAGCGGCTACCGCCTGGGCCCTGCCCCGCGCTGACCGGGCCGGGCTCCTGGCGCGCACGGTCGCAGGGCGACACGGCCGTCAGGGCGTGCCGAGGTCCCGACGCCCCAGCCCCCAGAGGGCCACGGCTGCCAGCACCACGATCGGCACGAGCAGCTGCGCCACGGCAGCTGCCTGCAGCCCATCGAAGATCGTGCGCGCATCGAGGTAGCGGTGGTAGGCGCTGATCGAGCGAATCCACTCGAGCTGCTCGACCAGGCGCGAGAGCGTCGTGCCCAGGTAGGAGGCGACGGCCACGACCGCGGCGAGCCCCCGCGCCATGCCCGAGCGGCCCGTGAGCGCACCGATGGCCAGGGCCAGCATGCCGTAGTAGAGGCCCAGCAGGCCTGCCATCATCGATGCCGCCAGCAGCGGACCGATGCCGATGCCCATGTCAAGCACGAGGTTGCCCACCACCAGCGAGACAGCGGCCACGCCGGTGAGGATAGCGAGCAGCACCACGAGGGCTCCCATGCACTGCAGCGCCATCGATGCCCTGGAGACCGGCGCCCCGAGCAGCACCTCCATCGTGCCCGCCTCCTCGCGGCCGGCAACCTGGGATGCCCCCATGCCGATGGCCACGACGATCAGCACCACCGGCAGCAGCATGCCGAGGAGCTGCCCGTCGAGGTAGCCCGCAGCGGTCATGTAGAGCTCGGTGTCGAGGTCCATCAGCGCCTGCAGGAACTCCGGCAGGTCCTCGAGCGCCTCGGCCATGGAGTCGTCGTCGCGCACCCACGGCCACGCTGCGAGCACGTACGCCACGAGCAGCACGATCGAGAGGCTGAGCCAGCCGATGAGGCGGGTCCGCTCCCGCAGGCCCAGCGCGAGGATGGCCAGCCGCGCGCTCACGCGCCACCGCCGGGCTGGTCACGATAGTGGTCGAGGAAGATCGACTCGAGGTCAGCCTCGTGCACCTCGAGGTCGGCCACCTCGTGGCGGGCGATCACCTTGACGAACCCGTCGATGCCACCGCGCACGAGGAAGCGCAGGGATCCGGGGGGATCACCGGGCCCGGCAGCCACCGCGTCAACCCCGTCGAGCGCATCGAGCTCGCTGGCGACGGCCGCCGCGGCTGCGCCCGTGCCGAGCCGCAGCCGCACCCGTCGCGGGGCCCGCTCCTTGAGGCCGCTGACCGAGTCCACGGTGACGATCCGTCCCTGGCGGATGATCCCGACCCGGTCGGCGACCTGCTCGACCTCGGCGAGCACGTGGGATGACACCAGCGCCGTTGCCCCGCGGCTGCGGGCCTCGTCGACCATGGCGTGGAACTCGGCCTGCATCAGCGGGTCGAGGCCGCTCGTGGGCTCGTCGAGGACCAGCACCTGCGGCTCGTGCATGAAGGCCAGGCAGAGCCCGACCTTCTGGCGGTTGCCCTTGGACATCCTGCCGACCGAGCTCGTCGGCGACAGTCGCAGGCGGGACGCCAGCTGCCGGGCGCGGGCCAGGTGCTCGCCGCCGCCACCACGCAGGCGGTCCATCAGCCGGAAGGTGGCGTCGGCATCCATCCGTCGCCAGAGGTACATCTCGCCGGGCAGGTAGCCAACCTGTCGCCGCAGCCGCGCTCCCGCGGCGCGGACGTCCTCGCCGAGCACGAAGGCGCTGCCGGAGGTCGGGCGCAGCAGGTCGAGCAGCAGCCGCAGTGTGGTGGTCTTGCCGGCGCCGTTGGGGCCGAGGTAGCCAAAGACCTCCCCGGGCGCGACCTCGAGCGTGACCTCGTCGTTGGCGCGCACCGCCCCCCAGTGCTTGCACAGGGCATCGGTCTGGATGGCCGGGGTCGCGGACGGCATGGGCTCCGACCCTAGCGCATGACCGAACCACCGCCGCTGTCCCGCACCATCCGCACCCACGTGACGGCCTGTGAACGCGGGGGACCGCATCCTCGATCAGGCACAGGCGCGAGTGAACCGGAAAAAACGCAAGCGATTGACGCGTGCTGGATGATAGGCCACCATGGGAGCACGGGCGGACGGCGCCCGACCAACGTACCCCCATCCCGCAGGCAGGGACCCCATGCACCGCGAGCCTGACATGCGACTGGTCGCCACCACGCGCTCATCGAGCAGCGCCCGGGCCGGCGCCTTCGGCGTGAACCTGCCCCGACCACCCCGCAGCCGCCAGCAGCGCCGTGAGGGCCTGCTCGGACGCGCGGGCGGCGCATCGGGCGCTGCGGCGATCATCCCCCCGGAGACGCTGGAGTCGGTCGGGGTCTCGACTCGCTCGCACGCGCAGGGGCAGTAGGCCCACGACGGCATTCCGCATCGCCACGGGTGCCGGGCCACCACCACGCCTTGCCACCACCACAGGCTCGTGGTACACCGGAGGAGATGGCCCGGGAGGGGACGCCCGGCCACTCGACGATGTGGGGAGACGGGGCATGGACGCACTCGCAGCACCGCGCGCGGCAGCAGCGCAGGCACCAACACAGGCGAAGGACTGCGCCTGCGACCCCGTCCAGCAGGACCTCCCGAGCGCCGACACCTTCGGCGGCGGCAGCCGCGCCTCGGCCATGCCCGCCCTCAGCGACGCGCTCAGCGCCGCCATGGACGGCCTGCGCGCCCTCCTCGACCAGCTCCGCACCCTCATCGAGCAGCTCACCACCCAGCTCGCCAGCATCAACGGCAGCGGCCCCAACATCACGCTCCCGGGACCCGTGCGCGACACGGGCCTGCCAGTGCCCCAGCCGGTGATCGACGGCCCACCCTTCCCGCCGTCGAGCGAGGAAGCCGTCGCCGAGCTGAACGAGCACGTGCGCCTTCGCAACGAGGACCCGATCACGTGGATGGTCCGTGACACCATGGACAACATCTCGGGCCGTTCGAGCTTCGAGTCCTCCGGGTTCCTCAGCGACCTGCTGCGTCGCTTCCACGAGCAGGTGACCACCCCGGCCGAGCGCGCCGCACTGGAACGCGAGATCTCGCGCATCGTCGGGACGATGGTCGATGACGACAACCGCGCAGGCCCGCCCTCGACTGGATGGACCAGTGCGGCACGCTTCCAGCTGGCGCTGGAGGTACATGCCGGGCGGATGGACCAGCAGACCTTCCAGCGGATCACGGCAGAGGTCGACCGCATCGACGCCTCAACGCGTCAGCGTGAGCTGGAGTTCCAGCAGCGAGGCGAGGCACTCATCGAGCAGCTGAAGCAGCAGGGAGTGTCGCCGGCGGCCGCAGAGGAACACCCGGCCCTCACCCGCCTGTTCAACGAGTACCACACCTACCTGCGCGAGCACGCCGACGCCATGAAGACGCTCTCCGACATCATCGATGGCCATGCACGCCTGGATGACGACCGGCTGGAGCGCCTGACCTCGTCGGTCACCTGGCTCGTCGACGAGGGCGACAGCTCGGGCCTCAGCTCGCTGCAGCAGGAGCTGCGCCGCTAGGAGCCTGACTCGGGGGCGAGCATCAGGCAGGTCACCACTGCCGCGATGCCCTCGCCACGCCCGACGAAGCCCTGGCGGTCGGTGGAGGTCCCGCGGATGGTCACCCGGCCAGCATCCACGCCGAGCACCGCGGCAAGGTGGCGACGCATGGTGGTGCGGTGCGGTGCGATCCGAGGCAGCTCCGCGACCACGGTGACATCCATGTTCACGAGCTCGAAGCCTGCGTGGCGCACCTGGTGCACGACCTCGGCCAGCAGCTTCATCGAGTCGGCGCCGGCCAGCTCCGGATCGTCCGGCGGGTAGCAGGTCCCGACGTCCTCGTCGCGGCCGGCAGCACCCAGCAGCGCGTCGATCGCGGCATGGGCAACCACGTCCGCGTCGGAGTGCCCCACGAGCCCCTGGTCATGCTCGATGCTGATCCCTGCGAGGATCACCGGCCCCTCGCCACCCAGGGGGTGGGCGTCGATGCCGGTTGCCACCCGCAGCCGGGTGAGCGCTGCTACCTCGGAACTCACTGCCTGTGCCATCTCATTCCTCCTCGTCGCTGCCGTCATCATGGTGGTCGCTGGAATCCTCGGTCCGGGTGGGCGCCAGCACGGCCTCGGCCCACGCCAGGTCGGCCGTCGTGGTCACCTTGCGCAGCAGGGGATCGCCCTGAACGCAGGTGACCTCGCCGCCCCAGCGCTCGATCAGGGCGGCATCGTCGGTGGCTGCGGCCAGCTGGGCCGCATCGCAGCCCTCGAGCGCTGCCGCGAGCGAGCTGGCCCGGCAGCACTGCGGGGTCTGCACGAGCCGCAGCTCCCCACGGTCGAGCGTCGTCACGACGCGGCCTGCGGCATCGACCTGCTTGACGGTGTCGGGCACCTCGAGCACCGGCACGGCGCAGTCCACGCCGTCGGCGAGCGGGGCGAGCACGCGGTCGACCACGGACTCGGCCACGAACGGGCGGGCAGCGTCGTGCACGAGCACCGCACCCGAGCGGGCCGGACGCACGTACTCCATCCCGCAGCGCAGCGACTCGGCCCGGCTTGCCCCGCCGGGGACGACGGCCGCGACGCGGTCGCAGCCGAGGTCGTCGAGCATCACCTCCACCGGATCGATCCAGTCGGCCGGTGCGACGATGATGATCCCGTCGACGGCCTCGTGGGCCTCGAAGCTGCGCAGCGAGTGGGCCAGCAGCACCTCACCGCCCAGCCCCACGAACGCCTTCGGACGCCGCGCCCCGAGCCGCTCGCCGCTGCCGGCAGCCAGCAGCAGGACGGTGACGTCCTCGATGTAATGGCTGGTGTCAGGTGCGTCCATGTCGGTGGTGGTCCCCATCAGCTGCGCGGCTCGGTGGGGGAATCATGCCCGAGATGGCGCGCGAACACCATCTTCCCGGCCTTGGTCTGCAGCACCTGGCTGACGGTGCAGTCGACCTCGTTGCCCACGTGGTTGGCTGCGGACTCGACCACGATCATGGTGCCGTCATCGAGGTAGCCAACGCCCTGGCCGGGCTGGTTGCCCGCCCGGGTGAGCTGCACGCGTACCTGCTCGCCGGCCACGAGCTCCGGCTTGAGGGCCGCGGCCAGCTCGTTGACGTTCGCGCAGGCAACCCCGTGCCCGGCAGCGACACCCGCAAGGTTCGCGTCGGTGGTCAGCAGCACCCAGTCGTTGTCGGCCGCCAGGCGCAGCAGGCGCGCATCCACGGCCAGCGTGTCACGCCCGTCGTCCCCGGGGCTCTCGACCTGGGCGCTGGCGCGCAGCTCCTTGACGACCTCGAGGCCACGACGCCCGCGGCGGCGACGCAGGTCGTTGGCAGAGTCGGCGACCTGCTGCAGCTCCTCGAGCACGAACAGCGGCACCATGAACGGCCCGGGCGCAAAGCCCGCCGCAACCACCCCGACGATCCGCCCGTCGATGAGGACGCTGGTGTCGACCAGCATCGCGCGCGCGGCCGTTTCGCGCGTGGCCCGCACGCCCACGAGGCGAAGGATCTCCTCGTGCTTGATGGCCGCGACCTCGGCGAACACGTAGCCCAGCAGCAGCACGATCGGGACGAGCAGGTAGCCGCCCAGGAGGTCGAGCGGGCGCAGCGCCAGCGACAGCAGGGATGCCACCCCCAGGCCCACCAGCAGCCCGATCGCGGCGACGGTGAGCTCGGCCCCGCTGCGCAGCTTCAGCTGCGCGATGATCCGGGCGTGGGCGCGCTGCAGCAGCTTGCCGGCCAGCCCGCCGGCCACGAGCCCGGTGACCGCACCCACGACGATCAGGATGATCGCCCGGAGGGTCTGGTCGACCAGCCCGTCGGCGAGCTCGGCAACGTACCCGGTGCGGGCGAGCTCGAGGCCGCCGAGG
>SKUG01000066.1 GCA_007122215.1 Thermoleophilia bacterium
ACCACGCAGGCCGTCGTGCGCTGGCGCGGGGTGGCCGGCGCCCAGGCCTACGACGTGCACGTCGGTCGACGACACGTCCTGCGCACGCGCTCGACCCGGGCCGTGGTGCGGGGCCTGCGACCGGCTGCGAACCATGACGTCACGGTCCGTGCCGTCGGGGGCGGCAGGATCTCGGGGCCGTCACGGCCCGTTCCCTTCACCACCGGCGGCCGGCGCCCCTGCACGCTGCACGCCGCGCCGACCGGCAACAACGCCAACCCTGGAACGGCTGCGCGACCGCTGCGGTCTGCCCAGGCGCTCGCCAACCGGCTGGGCCCCGGCCAGGTCGGCTGCCTGCGCGGTCGCTTCACCGAGGACGTCACGATCCGCAGCTCGGGCACGCCGGCGCGCCCGGCGGTGCTGCGTTCGGCACCGGGACAGCGTGCCGTGCTCCGCGGCCGGCTGTGGATCAGCCAGCAGGCATCCGATGTCGTGGTCGAGGGCCTCGTGCTCGACGGTCGCAACCGCACCCAGCTGCCGAGCCCGACGATCAACGGAACCCGGATCCGGATCATCGGCAACCGGATCACCAACCGCAACACCGCGATCTGCGTGCTCGCAGGCTCGGTCCGCGGCTTCGGCCAGGCGCGCGGCACCGTGATCGAGCGCAACCGCATCCACGGCTGTGGCATCCGCCCTGCCCACAACCACCACCACGGCATCTACCTCGAGAACGCGGTCAACACGAGGATCACCAACAACGTGATCTTCAACAACGCCGATCGGGGGATCCAGCTCTATCCCCATGCGCGCAACGTGCTGATCGCCCGCAACGTGATCGCCGGCAACGGGCAGGGCGTGATCTTCTCGGGGGCACACGGCTTTGCGACGGCACGGGCGCGGCTGCAGGACAACGTGATCACCCACTCCCGGGTGCGGGCGAACATCGAGCACTACTGGCCTGCGGGCAACCCGATCGGACAGGGGAACCTCGCCCGGCGCAACTGCGTCTTCGCAGGGCGGGGCGGCAACATGACCCTGCCTGCGGTGGGCTGGCAGCCGCGGTCCAACCCGGCCCGCAACCCGCGGTACGTGAACCCGGGCAGGGGTGACCTGCGGATGCGCGACGGGACCTGCTCGCGGCTGGTGGGGATGGCGGCCCCGCTCGCACGGCTGCCAGGCTAGGCTGCAAGCTGCCGATAATGTATTGACGATTTGCAAAAAGTCGTCTGTGATGGGGTCATGGTTGCCCGCCTGCACATAGCCCCCCTCGTCCTCACCCTGCTCGCCGCGCTTGCGATCATCGGCCCAGCGGCCGCGCACGCGCAGGAGGGATACACCGCATCCGCGTTTGCCTGTAACAACGGCAACGGCGGCGGCAACTACGACAACGCGGGCACCGTCTACATCGCCTGCGGCAATCGCGTGGTGCGCTTCACCGCAGCTGGCGATCGCCTGCCCGACGTCACCCTGAACGCCAACACCAACAGCGTCGCACCCTCGCCCGACGGCCGCTTCATCTACGTCAACACCGGCGGCCCGCTGCGCCGCTTCTCCCGCACCAACAACGGCGGCTACGCCTTCGACAACGCCTGGGTCCCCCAGCCGGTGCCGGCCGGTGCGACCGCCTGCAACCCCACCGGGCTCTACGAGCCCCGCGGTCGCGGCATCAGCACCGACGGGCTCGGGCACGTCTACATCGCGATGGGCGGCTGGGTGGGCTGCACCCCGTCGATGGTTGCCAAGTACGACGAGCAGGGCCGCCTGGTGACGGTCTTCGGCACCCACGGGGAGGACCTCGGCCAGTTCAACGTCGCGATGGGCCTCGCGGTCAGCCGCAACGGACGCACCATCTACACCGTCGAGAACGTCACCAGCCGCGTGCAGCGCTTCGACTGGCAGCCCAACGGCACCTACGCCTTCACCATGACCTGGGGCGAGCGCGACGAGATGTACTGCCGCGACGGCAACTTCGCAGCCCCCTACGACGTCAACGTCGATCCGTGGGGCTTCGTCTACGTGCTCGGCGCCAGCTGCCGCCGCGTGCAGAAGTTCACCGCGAACGGCCAGCACCTGCTGAGCATGGTCGTCTCCCCGCCCACCGGCCGGCGCCCGCACGGGGTGGCAGTCGACGGCAACGGCGACATCTACGTCGGCGAGGTCAACACCAAGCTCACCCGCACCACGCCGGTGCCCGGCCCGTGGCCGGTCATCACGCCGCTGCCCGAGCCCGACCTCGAGGCACCCGTGCTGGCGAACGTCACGGTGCCCGCGGTGATCCACGAGCGCGAGTTCATGGTGGCGATCGAGGCCACCGACAACATCGGCCTGCACCAGGTCCGGATGGCCCGCGAGGACGGCGAGTGGGGCCCGTGGGAGGCATGGGCCGAGGAGGTTGCGCACACGGTGTCGGCGGGCTTTGGCATCAAGGCAGTGACGGTCCAGGTCCGCGACGCTGCCGGCAACGAGTCGAACATGCTGACCCGTGCCCTGCGCTACGAGCCCGCCGGGG
This sequence comes from Thermoleophilia bacterium, assembly GCA_007122215.1. Classification (GTDB taxonomy): domain Bacteria; phylum Actinomycetota; class Thermoleophilia; order Gaiellales; family SKUG01; genus SKUG01. The sequence goes on from SKUG01000066.1 coordinate 2,492, forward strand.
ACCAGCAGGACCCGGTCCTGCACGAGGTCACCCTGCCGGCAACGACCACCACGGCCGAGGTCGAGATCGCCATCGACGCCACCGATGACGGCGGGGTCACCCAGGTCCGGGTCGCCAACGAGGACGGCGCCTGGGGGCCGTGGCGGGCATTCCTCACCCCGCTGCCGCACACGCTGTCGGCAGGCCTCGGGATCAAGGGCGTGTTCGTGCAGGTCGCAGACGCAGGCGGGCGCACGTCCGCCACCCTCTACCGCACCACTCGCGTGGTCGAGGGCGACGACGGCGGCAACTTCGGTGGCGGCGGTGATGCAGGTGGCGGCAACGATGCGCCCGTCGACCGCGAGGATCCCGTGATCGAGCAGGTCACCCTGCCCGCCGAGACCGACAGCCGCGACGTCATGGTCGGGATCGAGGCCACCGACAACGTGGGCGTCACCGGCGTGCGCACCGCCAACGAGGACGGCACCTGGGGCGCCTGGAGGGCCTTCGCCGCCGAGGTCCCGCACCAGCTGACCGCGGGCTTCGGGTTCAAGGCAGTCTTCGTGCAGGTCCGCGACGGCGCCGGCAACACCAGCACCGTGCGCATGGTCCGCACGAGCTACGTCGCCGAGGTCGTCAACCCCGGCCCTGGCGGCGGCGATGCCGGCGCCGCCCCCGACGCCGAGGCACCCGTCCTGCATGGCCTCACCCTGCCTGCCATCACCGCAACACGAACGGTGACCATCGCCATCGACGCCACCGACAACGTCGGCGTCAGCGGCGTGCGCACCGCGAACGAGGATGGCAACTGGGGTCCGTGGCGTGCGTTCGCTGCCGAGGTCGGGCACGAGCTGACGGCCGGGTTCGGCACCAAGGGCGTGTTCGTGCAGGTCCGGGATGCCGCGGGCAACCACTCCAACGTGCTCTTCCGCACGCTGGCCTTCCGCGAGGTCGCCCCGGCGCCGGACGCCCCCGCCGACGACGAGGCACCCGTCCTGCATGCGGTCACCGTCCCGGAGGTCGTCGGCCAGCGGCTGGTTGCGCTCACGATCGAGGCGACCGACAACGTCGCCGTGGCGCAGGCGCGCACCGCCAACGAGGACGGCACCTGGGGCCCGTGGCGCGCGTTTGCCGACGAGCTCGAGCACGAGCTCTCCGCCGGCGCCGGCCACAAGGCAGTCTTCGTGCAGGTTCGCGACGCGGCCGGCAACGAGTCCAACGTGCTGCTGGTGCGCACGCGGGTGGGCTGATCCCCCACCCAGCTGGCAGAATGCCCCGTGCCGATGCAGCCCTTCCGAGTCCAGTCACCGTTCACGCCGATGGGCGACCAGCCCCGGGCGATCGAGGAGCTCGCGCACGGCATCGGGCGCGGCGACGAGATGCAGACGCTTCTGGGGGCGACCGGCACCGGCAAGACCTTCACCATGGCCAAGGTCGTGGAGGAGGTGCAGAAGCCCACGCTGGTGATCGCCCACAACAAGACCCTCGCCGCGCAGCTGTGCAACGAGTTCCGGGAGTTCTTCCCCGACAACGCGGTCGAGTACTTCGTCAGCTACTACGACTACTACCAGCCCGAGGCGTACGTCCCCGCGAGCGACCTCTACATCGAGAAGGACTCCTCGATCAACGACGACATCGAGCGGCTGCGGCACTCGGCCACCGCCTCGCTGATCGCCCGGCGCGACGTGCTGGTGGTGGCGTCGGTGAGCTGCATCTTCGGCCTCGGCGGCCCCGAGAAGTACAAGGACTGGCTGCTGTTCCTGCGCTGCGGCGAGGAGCATGACCGGGACGGGGTGCTGCAGCGCCTCACCGAGATGCAGTACGACCGCAACGACACGGTCCTCGAGCGCGGAAGCTTCACGGTCAAGGGCGAGGCGGTGGAGGTCTACCCCGCCTCCGAGGAGCACGCCTACCGGATCATCTTCTTCGGTGACGAGGTCGAGGAGATCCACCGCTTCGACCCGCTGACCGGGGAGGTCGAGCGCGGCCTCACCCACGTCGCGATCACCCCCGCCACCCACTACGTCGCAGACCCCGAGGAGATCGAGGACGTCTGCCGCCAGATCGAGTCCGAGCTCGAGCAGCAGGTCGCCTACTTCGAGGGGGTCGAGCGGCCGCTCGAGGCACACCGGATCGCCCAGCGCACCCGCTACGACCTCGAGATGATGCGCACCCTGGGCTTCTGCAGCGGGATCGAGAACTACTCCCGCTACTTCGACGGGCGCAGCCCCGGGCAGGCGCCCTACACCCTCCTCGACTACTTCCCGGACGACTTCCTGCTGATCATCGACGAGTCCCACCAGACGATCCCCCAGATCGGGGCGATGCACCGTGGCGACCGCGCCCGCAAGGAGAACCTCGTCGAGTACGGCTTCCGGCTGCCCAGCGCGCTCGACAACCGCCCCCTGACCGGGGAGGAGTTCTGGGAGCGGATCCCGCAGGCGGTGTGCATCTCGGCCACCCCGGGCCCGTTCGAGCTCGAGCGCAGCGACCACGTCGCCGAGCAGCTGATCCGCCCCACCGGGCTGGTCGACCCCGAGATCGACGTGCGCCCCACCGAGAACCAGATGGACAACCTCATGAACGAGGTGCGGCCCATCGTCGAGCGTGACGGGCGCGTGCTGGTGACGACCCTGACCAAGAAGATGGCCGAGGACCTCACCGACTACCTGGTCGAGTCGGGCTTCCGCGTGCGCTACCTGCACTCGGACATCGACACCCTCGAGCGGATCCAGATCGTGCGCGACCTGCGCCTGGGCAAGTACGACGTGCTGGTGGGCGTCAACCTGCTGCGCGAGGGCCTCGACCTGCCCGAGGTGCAGCTCGTGGCGATCCTCGACGCCGACAAGGAAGGCTTCCTGCGCGGGCGCACCGCGCTGATCCAGACCATCGGCCGCGCCGCCCGCAACTCCCTCGGCCGCGTGATCATGTACGCCGACAAGCGGACGCGCGCGATGGAAGATGCCATCGGCGAGACCGAGCGTCGCCGCGCGAAGCAGGTCGCCTACAACACCGAGCACGGCATCACCCCGACCACCATCGTCAAGGGCGTCTCGGACATCGCCGAGTTCCTCTACACCGATGCAGGCGTGCCGAAGGCCGAGCAGGGGCGTCGGGGTGCTCCACGCGACGGCATGGATGCCGCCGAGCGCGAGCGGCTGCTGATCGAGCTCGAGGAGGAGATGCTCGCAGCCGCCGAGGAGCTGCGCTTCGAGCGCGCCGCCGAGCTGCGCGACCGCATCCGCTCGATCCAGGGTGCCTGAGGCAGTTCCGCGGGGCGGTGTGCCGTGAGCCCCTCATGCTGCCGGGGCGTGGCGATGCCTGCCGGCTCAGCTGCCCTGGTTGTAGCCCAGCGCGCCGAGCGCGCCGCCGGCCAGCATCCCGACCCCGGCCGCGACCATCGCGACCCGGGAGATGGCCGAGCCGG
>SKUG01000003.1 GCA_007122215.1 Thermoleophilia bacterium
GACGTAGATCCCGGGCTCGACCGTCACCACCATCCCGGCCTCCAGGACCGACTCGGAGGTGCGGTTGAGCCGGGGCTCCTCATGGACGTCCAGCCCGACGCCGTGGCCCAGCCCGTGGCCGAAGTGCTCGCCGTGCCCGGCCTCCTCGATCACGGCGCGCGCTGCCGCGTCGACGTTCCGGCAGACCGCACCGGGCCGGATGGCCTCGAGCCCCGCCAGCTGGGCGCGGAGGGTGATGGCATGGATCCCGAGCAGATCGGGCGATGGCTGCCCGGTGGCGAACGTGCGGGTGCAGTCCGAGGCGTAGCCGTCGACCACGCAGCCGATGTCGATGGTCACGAGCGTGTCGGCCGGGATCGGGTCGCAGCCGGGGGTGTGGTGGGCCTCTGCACCACCGGGCCCGGCAGCGACGATCGGGTCGAACGACATGCGCTCGGCACCGCCATCGCGCAGCAGCCGCTCGATGCGCCAGGCGACCTCCGCCTCGGTCCTCCCCACCAGCCCGTCGCGGACCACCATCTCGTAGGCCTCCACGAGCAGGGCTGCGGCGCGTCGGATGGCATCGAGCTCATGCTCGTCCTTGCGGGCGCGCAGAGGCCCGAGGATCGTCTCGGTCGCTCGCAGCGTGACCGACTCGTCGAGGTTGGCCGTCAGGGCGAGGAAGTCCTGGTGGGAGAGGCTGGCCGGCTCGTAGGCGACCAGGCCCCCGTGAGCACCCAGGAGGGGCCCGAGCGAGCCGTGCAGGGCCTGGCTGAGCATCTCGACCCGCCACGGTGCTGGCAGCTGGCGGGCCTCGGCCACGTATCGGAAGTCGGTGAAGACGATCGCCTCCGACTCGCCCACCAGCACGGCTGCGTTGCTGCTCGTCAGGCCCGTGAGGTATCGGATGTCCACCGGATCGAGGACCAGGGCGGCATCCCAGCGGGCGCTGGCCAGCTTCTCCCGAACGGCCGACAGCCGGTCATCGAGCATCGCCGTGCCGCTTCCCGCGGCAGGTGTCGGGGTTGCGCTCATGCCGGCGATCCTATCGCCCCGGCCCCGTCGCGCCAGCGAACGATCCAGTCGAGGGCATCGTCGTAGCTGCCCCGGCCATGTCCCGCGTAGCGGGCAGCACAGTGCTCGGCGACCACGCTGTGGTGGCGCACGGCCTCGCGCTCGTTCGGCTCGGAGAGGTGCACCTCGACCACCGGCGCCGGATGGGGCTCGATGGCATCCGCCAGCACGAGCTCCCCGTGGGTCCAGGCCCCTGGGTTGAGGAGGATCGGCCAGCCTGCGTTCCGGGCCATCCGGATCGCATCCAGGCAGAGTGCGAGGTCGTCGGTCACCCGCACGTGGGCGCGCAGCCCCCGTGCCGCAGCGGCGGAGCACACGTGCCGTTCGAGCTCCCCGATGGAGCCACCCCCGTAGGTTCCTGCCGGCCTGTCGGCGAGGTCACCGAGGTTCACGCCCAGCAGCACCAGCACGTCACCCGACGGCACGCGAACCTGGTCTGTCTGCCCAGCCACGATCGAGTCCCATGCGCGGGCCATGGCCGCGGTCACCTCGCTGCCGTGTACCCGGGGGGCTCCGGGAGCCTCGAGGAGGATCCAGCGAAGCCCACCTGTAGTGGCCTTCTTGTCATGGCCCAGCCACGGCTCGAGCTGCTCGAAGGCCACGTCCGAGGACTCGGGCAGTCCCCATGCGGTGAGGAGCCGCTCGACGCGACCCACGAACGCCGTGTCGAGGCCGTGGACCGAGGTGGACGCCCGCAGGGCTGCCCGCAGCCCGAGGGCCACGGCGGCGCCGTGGGAGACGGCCGAGGCGGTGGCCTCTTCGAGGGCGTGCGCGCAGGTGTGGCCTAGGTTGAGGTGGATGCGCTCTCCCTGCTCCTCCCGCAGGTCCCGGACGCAGGTCGCAGCCTTTGCCTGCGCCGCCCCGGCCACCAGGGGTTCGAGCAGGTCGACGCGTGCAGGACCTGCCGGGTCGATCCCCTCGAGGGCTGCGATGGCATCCTCCCCCACCAGCAGGCAGGTCCGCACGAGCTCGGCGATGCCGTTGGCAACCTCGTGGGCAGGCAAGGTGCGCAGCATCCGGGGATCGGAGAGCACGAGCGCAGGGGGGTGGAAGCTCCCGATGGCGTTGCGTACCCCGTCCAGGTTGATGGCGACCTTGCCGCCGATGGCCGCATCCACCTGGCCGACGAGGGTGGTCGGGACGGCGATCCAGCGGATGCCGCGTCGCCAGGTGGCAGCGGCCATCCCGGCCAGGTCGGTGACGCTGCCGCCGCCAGCGGCCAGCAGGATCCCGTCCCGCGGCATGCCTGCTGCCGCGAGCGCGCGGTGGATCCGCTGGAGCCCGGACCAGCGCTTGTCCCACTCGCCGGCAGGCACGTCCAGCTGCCCGAGCAGCATGCCACCAGCGTCCTCGACCGCGGCACCGAGCCCGTCCACCTCACCTGCCAGGGCAGCGTCGCGGACGACGTACACCGGCGTGCCGGCAACTGCCGTGGAGAGCGTGAGGAGCTCCAGCGCGGCGGGACCGCCGACCGGCACCCCGGGCGTGGTGGAACACGCCTCCAGGGCCGCGTCGACGAGCTGCAGGGGATCGGACCTGCCATCGAGGATGGTGCCGGCCATCGCCTCGTGCATCGATCGCTGCCGTCCCATGCGATCCGCGACGGCGCCAGGAGACTGCGCGAGGGGCCGGTAGCCCGAGGATGCGATCCGCTGCCAGGCAGTGGTCGGGTCCACGTCGAGCAGGAGCACCCGGTCGCGCTGCCGCGGCGACCAGCCTGCATCGGTGACGCTGCCGCCCCCCGGCGCCAGGACGATGGTGCCGGCGTGCAGGTCGAGGGCGTCGATCCGCTCGAGCAGGCGCCGCTCCCGCCGCCGGAACGCATCCACGCCGATGGCATCGAGGAGGGTCCCTGCACCCGGGTGACCGGCTGCCCGTGCGAGCACGTCGTCGGTATCGATGCAGGCCGTGCCGAGCCGGGCTGCCAGCTGGCGGCCCAGCAGCGACTTGCCACTTCCCGCGCTGCCCAGCAGCACGATACGGTTGAGCCCCGCCCGCGGGGTGGCATCGGCGCTCACCGCTGCAATCCCTCGCCTGCCCGGTCGGCGGAGGCAGGTTCCCGCGCCGTCGCGACGTCCCCGTCGGGCTCGGGTGACCCGACCCGGCGGCAGTAGGCCGCGTGCGCCGCGACGACGTCCGAGATCGTCGGCATGCCGTAGGTGGCCCGCAGGACCCGGGCCAGCTCGAACGCGACGACGGCCTCCACCACGACGCTGGCGGCGGGTACGGCACAGACGTCGCTTCGCTCGGTGTGGGCAGCTGCTGCCATCCCCGTGGCCATGTCGACCGACTGCAGGGGTCGCATCAGCGTCGAGAGCGGCTTCATCGCCGCGCGCAGGATCACCGGGGCACCCGTGCTCATCCCGCCCTCGATCCCGCCGGAGCGGTTGCTGGTGCGCGAGACGCCCATGCCGAGGTCGCCTGCTCCGGCCGGTCCGGCTGGCACGACCTCGTCATGGGCATGACGGCCATCGACGTCGGCGAGGGCGTGCCCATCGCCGACCTCGACTGACCGGATGCCGGGGACCGAGAGGATCACGCCGCCCAGCCGGGCCCCGAGCCGCTCTGCTGCCACGGCATAGCCGCCGATTCCGGGCGGCAGGCCATCGACCTGGACCTCGATGGTCCCGCCGAGCGTGGTGCGCTCCTGCCGGGCAGCGTCGATCGCAGCGACCATCTGCTCGGCTGCACGATCGTCCGCACAGGCCACCGGCGATGCCCCGACCCGCGCCCAGGCGGCCTCGTCGAGCGGGTCTCCTGCATCGTGGATGCCGCCGATCGCCCGGACGTGTGCCCGGACCCGGATGCCCAGCGCGGCCAGGAACTGGCGTGCGATCGCCCCGCCGATCGTGCGCGCTGCCGTCTCGCGCGCGCTGGCGCGCTCGAGGACCGGACGAGCGTCCGTGGTGCCCAGCCGCGCCATCCCGGCGAGGTCGGCATGTCCGGGGCGAGGAACGGTGACCGGGCGCTCGCGCCAGCCATCGCTGCCGGCGGGGGGATCCCAGACGGACATGGCGCTCGTCCATGCCCGGTGCTCCCGGTTGGGCAGGACGGCGACGATCGGCGACCCGAGCGTCCGTCCATGGCGGATGCCGCCCGTGACCTCCACGCGATCGGTCTCGATGCGCTGCCGCGCGCTGCGACCGTGCCCTGCCTGCCTGCGCGCGAGCATCCCGTCGATGGCGTCACGGTCGATGCGCAGGCCGGCCGGCATGCCGCTGACGATGGCCGTCAGCCCCGGACCATGGGACTCGCCCCCGGTTGTCAGCTCCAGCGCTGCCATGCCCGACACCCTACCGGGCCGGGGCCAGCGCCGGAACCGGCCGCTCGGCTAGAACTGGAAGCTCGTCCCCTGGCTGGTCTCGGAGCGCGTGCGAACGAGCTGGAGGACGTACTCCTCACCCTCGCTCGCATTGACCAGCCGGACGGGGTTGCCACGCCGCAGCGTGATCCCGTCGCTGCCCCCCGCAAACTCGCCGGCGGTCAGCCGCACGACCACCGTGGAGGAGCCGATCGACTCGAGCGTGAAGAGCTGGGAGTCGTTCGGGAACGCCTGGCCCTTCGCGAGCGTGAAGCGCTTGCCATCGACGGTGATCACCGCCTCGACGTAGCTCACGGTCACGGTGACCTCGGGCTCGGTCCCCGGCGCCTCGACGGCATCGCATCCGCCCGGGTTGAGGAGCGGGTCGCAGGCATCGAGGTCGGCCGTGGTCGTCCCGACCGCCCCCATGGCCAACGAGCCGTCCCCGAGCTCTGCCAGCGGCGTGAAGACATCCGAGACGCCATCGAGCTCTCCCAGGGATGCGACCTTGCCCGGCTCCTGCTGGGTGGGCGCGTCCTCGGGGCCCTCGCTGCTGCCGACCGCACCCGGATCGTCCGGACCACCGAAGCCGCCGTCGGGAGCCATGCCGTCGTCGCCGACGGGTACGGTCATCCCGCCGCCGTCGAAGTCGCCGGCCGCGAAGTCGTCACCACCACCGCAGGCACCGAGCGCCAGGGCGACCGTCAGCAGCAGGACCATCGAGCGTGTTCGGCGAGTTCCCATCAGCTTGCTCCTGCCGGCATGTTGTCAGGACCCGGGGCCGGCACGCCGCCCATCCCATCGTCCGGCATCATCGCCGCACCATCGTCAGGGCCAGCCATGTCGGGGGCCCCCGCATCACCCAGCGCGGGGCCGTCGACGGCGTCCGGCTGGGACCGCGTGAAGGCGTGGACCACGAGCGTGTAGGTGACGTACGTCCGACCGTCCTCGGGAATCTCGAGGGGACGCGGGGTGCCGCTGGCAAGCTCCATGTCGGACTGGCCGCGCAGCTCCGGTGGTGAGGCAGCGAGGCTCTGGACGCTGAACAGGCGGCCGCGAACGAAGACCTGTCCTGCCTCGGTGCGCACGGTCGACTCGATCCGGTCGATGTAGTCCAGCAGGTCGGGGTAGCGTGCGAAGCCCTCGATCGTGAACGCGATCGCCTTGGGGCCCGTGTCAGGTGGCGCGTTGGGGTCGAGGAATGCCCCGCCGGCATCCACCGGGGCGACGGTGAAGGAGCGGATCTTCACGCCGGAGCGACGCGCGAGCCGAGCGAGCTCGAGGTAGGCATCGTTCTCCTGTGCCTTGGCCGGGACGGCGACGTTGGAGACGCCGGCGCGCGAGAGGTCCTGCCAGTCGGGGCCGGACGCCTTGACCCGCTCGAGCTCGGCGACGGCGGCGTCCCGGGCCTGGCGGGCGGTGTCCGCTTCCATGGCTGCCTGCTGCAGGTTCGCCTGCGCGGGCTCGTACTGGTACTTGAAGCCCACGAATCCCAGCCCGCCGACGATCAGCACGACGAGCACGAGC
>SKUG01000232.1 GCA_007122215.1 Thermoleophilia bacterium
AGCGGGCGGCGACCTCGGCCACGCGCCCGGCACCGTTGGTGATCACCACGAACTGGATGATGGCGAGGATCGAGAAGATCACGAGGCCCACGACGATCGAGCCGCCCACCACGAAGCTGCCGAAGGAGTCGACGATCTGGCCGCCGTCGGCGTTGAGCAGGATCTGCCTCGTCACCGAGATGTTGATCGCCAGCCGGAAGAGCGTGGCGATCAACAGCAGCGACGGGAAGACGGCGAACTCCAGCGCGTCCTTCGCGTAGATCGTGACCAGCAGCACCGACAGCGCCATGGCGATGTTGATGGTGATCAGCAGGTCGAGCGCGATCGGCGGCACCGGGATGATCATCATCACGACGATCATCACCACGCCGATGGCGACCAGCAGGTCGGTCTGGCCGAGCAGGCGCTGCAGGAAGCCGCGCTCCCCACCTGCCTGGGCTGCTGCTGCTGCGCTGTCGAGGCCCTGTGCCATGCTCTCCCGTGGAACGCGAAAGGCGCAGGGCTGCGGCCGTGGCCCTCTCGAGCCTGCTGGCCTGCCCTGCGCCTCCTGCGCTGCATATCGTCCGTGTCAGGAACCAGCCGCCACCGTGCCGGGCGCGGCTCGTCCTCGGCTCGCCCATCGGCACGGGGACGACATGCTTGAACCGGCTGGAGCACGCGCGACTGCCTGCAAGTCGGCGAGCCCGGTCACGTGCTCAGGCGTGCTCGAGGCCCCTGGCGGAGCGCTCCGGCGCGAAGCTGCCGGCACGACGCCCCTGGGCGCGGAAGACGAATGCCAGGACCTCCGCCACGGCGGCGAACATCTCCCCCGGGATGTACTGGCCCACCTCGACCTGGGCGTAGAGGGCCCGTGCCAGCGGCGGGTTCTCGACCCGCATCACGCCGTGCTCGTCGGCCAGCTCGCGGATCCGCCTGGCCAGGAGGTCCGCGCCCTTGGCCACCACGCGAGGTGCCCCGTCGTCCGGATCGTAGGCGAGGGCGATCGAGAAGTGGGTCGGGTTGGTGATCACCACGTCCGCCTCGGGGACGGCGGCAAGCATCCGTGAGCGGGCCGCCTCCCGCTGGCGGCGTCGCTGCTGGGCCTTGAGCTCGGGTGCCATGTCCTGCTGGCGCATCTCCTGCTTGACCTCGTACTTGGTCATCCGGATCTGCTTCTCGTAGCGCCACTTCTGCCAGAACCAGTCGAGCACGCCGATGAAGATGTAGATGAAGCCCACCGTGAGCCCGAGCTGGACGATCAGCAGCCCGAGGGTCATCGCGGCGTTGCCTGCGCTGCCGGCAGTGAGCATCAGCAGGTCGTCGCGGCGCGCCCAGAGGATGATCAGGGCCGGGACCGCGACCGCGATCATCTTGACCACGTTCTTGACGAGCTCGACCAGCTGCTGGGGCGAGAACTTCTGCTTGAAGCCGTTGATCGGGTTGATCCGCTTGAGGCGGGGCTTGATGACCTCCGGGGTGATCCGAAACCGATTCTGGATGAGGTTTGCGAGCACGCCTGCGAACATCATCACCAGCAGGAAGGGGATCGTCACCGACAGCCCCGTGCGCAGCCCCTCCCCTGCAACCTTGGCCAGCGATGTGCCACCGGCGGCGACGTAGCGGGTCTCGATGAAGATCGCCGCGAAGTAGGCATCGATCCGGTCGAGCACGTGTGGGCCCCAGAGCGCGAGCAGGCCGAACCCGGCGAGGATCGCCAGCGCGCTGTTGACCTCCATCGAGCGGGCGACCTGGCCTTCCTTGCGTGCCTCGAGCCGCCGCTTGGGTGTCGCCTTCTCGGTCTTCTCGCCGCCTGGACCGTCAGCCATGCCCCACCCCCCTTCAGGCTCCTGCCAGCACGGCGACGCCGGCTGCGATGTCGGTGATCCGGGCCTCGAAGAACTGGGCGAACATCGGCAGCGAGAGCACGATCGCCGTCATCCCCAGTCCGATCTTGGCGGGCAGGCCGACGAAGAAGACGTTCATCTGGGGAACCACGCGTGCGACCAGGCCCAGCACGACGTCGGTCAGCAGCAGGGTGACGATCACCGGTGCGGCGATCCGGAAGGCGTTGGCAAAGAGCAGCCCGAACTGCTCGTAGAGGTTGGACATCAGCGCGCCGACGTCGAGCTGGCCGTTCATGGGGACCAGCTGGTAGGAGGCCACGAACCCCTCGATCAGCATGTGGTGGCCGTTCATCGCCAGGAAGATCAGTGACGCCACGATCGTGTAGAAGGCCCCGAACACCGCACCCTGGGACTGGCTGAGCGGGTCGACCACGTTCGCCAGTGCAAAGCCCGAGGAGAGGTCGATCATGTTCGCCCCGACCTGGATCGCCGCGAAGATCAGCGACACCGCGTAGCCCATCGCGAGGCCGATGATCACCTCCTGGCCGATGCCCAGCGCGAGGACGCTGCCCGAGTCGGGCACGACGTAGCCCGTGGCCATCACCGGGGTGAGCATCGCGCTGAAGACCACGAGCATCATCAGCCGCACCCGCATCGGCAGCAGCGGCGACGCGATCAGCGGTGCGACCAGGAAGAGCCCGGACATGCGGGCGACGACCATGATGAAGGCGACCGCCATGGGGGCCATGCTGTCGAGCGCGAGCTCCACGGCCTCAGGCCCCGGTGATGGTGGGGATCGACAGGAAGAGGTTGCGGGTGAACGCGACCATCGTGTTCATCATCCACGGGCCCGAGATCGCGATCGCGGCGATGATCGCGAGGATCTTGGGCACGAAGACCAGCGTCTGCTCCTGGATCTGGGTGACCGCCTGGAACAGCGCGATCCCGAGGCCGACCACCAGGGCGACGATCAGCACCGGCGCGCCCAGCCGCACGGCCGTCCACATCGCCTCGGTTCCCACCTGTATGACGTCGAGCTGTGTCATCGCTACATCTGGAACCCGCGGACCAGGGACTCGATGGCCAGGCTCCAGCCATCGACGAGCACGAACAGGAGGACCTTGAAGGGCAGGCTGATCATCACCGGTGGGAGCATGATCATGCCCATGCTCATCAGCGTCGATGCGACGACGATGTCGATGATCAGGAAGGGCACGAAGATCAGGAAGCCGATCTCGAAGGCCGTCTTGAGCTCGCTCACCATGAACGCCGGGATCAGCACCATGGTGGGGACGTCGGCGCGGGTCTCGGGCCGCTCCATGTCCGCCAGGCGCACGAAGAGCGCGAGGTCCTCGGTGCGGGTCTGTGCGAACATGAACTCGCGGATCGGGCCCTGTGCGTTCTCGAGCGCCTGCTCCTGGGTGATCTCGCCGTCCATCATCGGCTGCAGCGCCATGGAGTTGACCTGCTGGAAGGTGGGATACATGACGAATGCGGTGAGGAAGACCGCGATGCCGATCAGCACCTGGTTGGGGGGCATCGTCGGGGTGCCCATGGCGTTGCGGATGAAGCCCAGCACGATGATGATCCGCGTGAAGCCCGTCACCATCATCAGCAGCGACGGCAGCAGTGCAAGCGCCGTCATCAGGATGAAGACCTGGACCACCGTCGCGATGCCGGCACCCTCACCGCCCGTGAGCGTCAGGGTCATCCCCTCCGCAGCTGCGGCATCGTCGGGACCCGGGACCGCTGCCAGTGCCGGCTGGGCGGCCAGCAGGGCCACCACCAGCGCCGCGACGGCAGCCAGCACGCCGGCCAGCGACCTGGCGGCTCCCCTCCTGCGTGCTGTTGCGTATCCGGTCATCGGTCGTCCTGCTGGCTGTCTGCCGGGGCCGTCCGTGACCTTCTGCTGCGGTCCTCCGTCCGTGGGGCCGCGCTGGTTCCTGGTGTCTGGTGTGGCGGTCCGTCGCTAGCGTGCGGTGAGCTCCTGCATGCCGTTGACGATGCGGTTGAGGAATCCCTGTTGTCCCTGGCGGGCGGCGCTGCCGTCCTCGAGCGCCGAGGAGAGCGCCTGCTCGAACTGCGAGCCGCTGGTGACGTGGTCGAGGTACGGAGCGTCATCCCGGTTGAGGGTCTGCAGGTGGCTGATCGACTGCTCGGTGGCACCGACCAGCACGAGCTCACGCCCGATCCGCACGAGGTGGAGGGTGCGGTTGGGAGCCAGCACCGTCGTGGTGAGCACCTCGACGAGCTCCCCGCCTCCGGGAGTGCTCACGCCGACCCGCTGGCTGCGACGGACCATCCGGTTGACCACGAGGATCGAACCGACCACCACGACGAGGCCGAAGACCAGGCGCACGAGCGCCGCCGTCGTGTCGCGGGACTCGCCGGTACCGGTCGGCCCCTCCTCCGGATCGACTGCGGGCTCGTCTCCGCCGGGCAGGTTGAGGGGGAGCGACTCCGAGTCGGTGGTGGATGCGGCATCCGTGGCGGGTGCCTGCTCCCCATCCCCTACCGTGGGCGACGGAGCAGGAGGGGGCCCCGCATCCTGTGCGAGGGCCGGGGTACCGACCACCAGGCAGGTGATCAGCGCAACCATCAGGGCTGCATGGCGCATCAGTGGGTGGAAGCTCGTCATGACGCCGGTCCCATCGGCCTGTCAGGAGCCTGCCTTGACGAGACAGATCATGCTGCACGCATGGCAAGGATGCCGGGTGTCAGCCGATGCCGCGGAGGCGCTGCTCGGGCGAGAGGATCTCGGTGATCCGGATGCCGAACTCCTCGTCGATCACGACCACCTCGCCGCGTGCGAGGACCTTGCCGTTGACGAGGATGTCCATCGGGTCGCCGGCCAGCTTTCCCAGCTCGAGGATCGACCCGACGTTGAACTCCAGCAGCTCCTGGACCGATCGCTGGGTCCGGCCGAGCTCGACCGTCACGTTGAGGGGGACGTTGAAGAGCATCGACAGGTCACGCGGGCGCCCGTCCTGTCGGGCAGCTGCACCGAGGTCGACGACGTTGTCGGGTCCTGCCGGGCTGGCCGCCTCCGCTGCTGCCTGCCCCGCCGGAGGCTCACCGGAGGCTGGCTGCTGCTCGGCGGCATCCTGGCCTGCGGCTGGCTCGGCGGATGCACCGAGGCGACCGGCGAGGGTCTCGACCATGGCCTCGTCCGCGAGCTGCACGACCACCAGCGGTCCGAAGCCCTCGATCTCCAGGGCGAGCTGGGACTGCACGTCGCCCGGCTCAGGCGTCGGCAGCCGCGGCTCCATGTTCATGTCGATGCCACCGGGCTCGACCGGCTCGGCAAGCTGGCCGTTGATCCCGACCACGGCGCGCTCGAGCATCTCGCTGAAGGCCGAGGAGAGCGCGTCCAGGTGCATCTCGGTCAGCGTCGCACCACGATCGCCCTCCCCGCCGATGAGCATGTCGGAGAAGCCCGTGGCATCCTCGTTGCTGATCAGCCAGCTGAGGTTGCCAAGCTCGCCGAAGCGCACGTCGAAGCGCAGCAGCGAGGACGAGTCCGGGGCCGCCGACGACGCCACGCGAACGCTGCGCGAGAGCCGCTCCTCCACCACCGAGGAGGCCGCCGTGAGACCCTCTGTGAGGAGTCCTGATACCTGTTGCGAACGGGTCGTCATCGATGCTCCTGCTACTGCACCGCGAACTCGGTGAAGTAGACGTCCTTGACGTCATAGGGGGCCTCGGCAGGGTTCCGGTGCTCCTTGCCCTCAACCTCCTTGCGGCGCTCGTCCTGCGCGGTGTTCATGGCCTGGACGAGGCTGGACCGGAGCTTCTCCTTGCCGTCGGCAGTGAGCAGCTCGCTGGCGTTGAAGGTCGCGGTCGTCGTGATCACCGCATCGCGGAAGACCTGGAAGCTGGCGACGCGCTCGGGGCCGGTCGGGCCACTCGGGCCATGGCCACCGCCCTCGCCACCCTTCTTGAAGACGTACAGGTCATGCTCGCCCATGCGGTCCAGCTGCACGGCGAC
>SKUG01000216.1 GCA_007122215.1 Thermoleophilia bacterium
CCTGCGTCGCCGCCGGTTGCCCGAGCCCTGGCCCGACTGGCCCTCGCCATCGCCGCCGTCACCCGAGCCGCCGCGACCGCTGCGCTGGCCACCCTGCCCTCCGCCGGAGCCGCCCTGCCGGGGACGGCCGCCCTGCTTCGAGCCGCCGCTGCCCTTCGAGCTGCGGCGCTGCTCCTCCTGCCGGCGCTGCTCCTCCGGGGTGAGCGCCTTCCTGATCCTGTCCATGAATCCCATGTCGTGTAACTCCCGTGTGGTTGGTTGCGTCCCGGGCTGCCGGCTAGCAGCTGCCCCAGGGCCGTGCTGGTCCGGGCTCGACGCCCGCGCCGACAAGCTCGACGGTGGCCTCGCGGCCCCCGTCGTCGCTGGTGTGCACCTCCAGCCGCACGATGCGCGGCATCCCCAGGTCGTGCCCGGCGAGCCGTTCCAGCGCCGTGACGACCTCGGATGGACGTGCTGAGCCCCCGTCGGCCAGGGGCAGGTAGAAGCCGATCGCCGCGGCGGTCGGCCAGCCACGCGCCGCGGCACCCGCAGGCACCTCGGCGACGTGCATGTCTTCCACGAGCGCCGCGACGTTCACGTCGCGATGCTGTGATGGTGTTCGTCGTGCCACCACGAGCTCATCGCTGGCGGCGAAGCGCTCGACGATCCCGGCAAGCTGCTCCGGGTCGGGCCCGCCATCGCCGGGTGCATCCAGCAGCAGCAGGTAGCGGGCCCCGGTCACGGCACCGGCGACGTAGCGCCTCCCTGTCGGGACCTCCTCGACCAGCTCGATCACGATCCCGGCCGGGAGCGTCCCGGCCAGGTCGGCATGGAGCTGTTCAGGGGTGGGCTGGGTGGTGAGCTCGACCTCCACCAGCTCCCCGAGGCCCTCGACGGCGACCGGCCGTGGCATCGCGATGCTGATCCGCGGCTTGGGCTTCATCCCCTGCGACAGGGCCGGCTCGTATCCAGCCCGGCGCACGGACCCCAGGAGGGTGTCAACGGTCTCCAGGTGGCTCAGGAACCGGATCCTGCCGGTGATCGAGTAGCGTATGCGATAGCGATACCGCCCGCTGGCTGCCGTCATGGTGACACCTCGTCATCTCGTCTGGGCGGGCGCGACGCATCAGCGCACCACCTTCGTCCGCACGGGCCCGAGGCATGCACCGCACTCGGTGCAGCCATCCCAGCGACAGTCGCCGGTGATGGCCTCGGCCCTGCTCTGCCAGAGCTCGTCGAGCAGGAACTCGCGGGAGACACCGGACCTGACGTGGTCCCACGGCAGCGGCTCGAAGTCGTCGAACTGCCGCGTTGCCTCCGCGTCGAGCGTCGTGCCCTCGGCCTCGAATGCCGTGAGCCACGCCTGCTCGTCGTACATCTCCGACCATGCATCGAAGCGGGCTCCGGCCCGCCACGCACGCTCGATCGCCCGCGCCGTGTGGCGCGAGCCCCGCGAGAGCGCGCCCTCGAGCATGCTCGTCTCCACGTCGTGGATGCTCAGCCGGATCTGCTGGCGCGGCATCTCACGACGCAGGAACTGTGCCTTGCGGATCAGCTGGATCCGCGGTGCCATGCCCTCCCACTGGAAGGGGGTGTGGGGCTTGGGCACGAAGTTGGATGCGCTCACGTGGACGGTGAAGCGGGCCCCGTCACCGAGCACCTCCCGGCCGATCCCCCGCGCCCGGATGCCGAAGTCCACGATGGCCTGGACCTCGTCGTGGGTCTCGCGGGGCAGGCCGATCATGAAGTAGGTCTTGAGGCTCGTGTAGCCCTGCTCGAAGGCCGCCCGAACCGCACCGTCGATCATCTCGTCGTCGATCGTCTTGCAGATGATGTTCCGCATCCGCTGGGTGGCGGCCTCGGGAGCGATCGTGATCGAGCTCTGGCGCGCGTTGGCAGCCGCGCTCATCGCCACGGGACCGGTGTCCACCCGGTTGGAGGGAAGCGAGAGGTGCAGGTCGGGCCGCTGCTCCTTGACCAGCCGGATCGCCTCGTCGACGTCCGTGTAGTCGCTGGTGGCCAGCGAGGTCAGCGAGAGCTCGTCGTAGCCGGTGCAGGCCAGCTGCTCGAGCCCGGCCTCGGCCACGAGCTCGGCTGGACGCTCGCGAACCGGCCGGTACCAGGTCCCTGCATGGCAGAAGCGGCAGCCGCGCGTGCAGCCGCGCATCACCTCGACGCTGGCCCGGTTGAAGATGGCGCTCGAGTACGGGACGATCGGCCGACGCGGCTGGGTGTCGATCGAGAAGTCCGCGTAGATGGCCCGGTCGACCGGTGTCGCATCGGCCGCGGGGCCCGCTGGCGCGTGGACGGCCGGGACGTACACGCTCGGCGTGTTCGCGAGCGCCGCCATCCGCCGCTCCCGGCCCTCGAGCCGTTCCATGATCCCGACCAGCCGCTCGAGGGTGTCCTCCGCCTCCCCGATCAGGAAGGCATCGACGTAGAGGGCCAGCGGCTCGGGGTTCGACGCGCAGGGCCCCCCGGCGATGATGACCGGGTCGCCCTCCCGGCGGTCTGCCGCATGCAGCGGCAGGCCGGCAAGGTCGATCATCTCCAGGACGTTGGTGTAGCAGAGCTCGTGCTGGAGGGTGATCCCCCAGAGGTCGAAGCTGCGGGCGGGCGCCCAGCGCTCGAGGCTGAACAGCTCCACGCCCTCCCGGCGCATCGCATCAGCCATGTCCGGCCACGGACAGTAGCAACGCTCTGCCGCCGCACCGGTCCGCTCGTTGACCATCGTGTAGAGGATCTGCAGCGCCTGGTTCGAGATGCCGATCTCGTAGGCATCCGGGTAGCTGAGCAGGATCCGGGCGGTGGCCTCGTCCTTGCGGACCTCGTTGGGCTCGCCACCGATGTAGCGGGCAGGCTTCTGCACCTCGTGCAGCAAACGCTCGATTGTCCGCTCGTTGGGGTGCATCGCGTCCCGCGTCCGGTGGACCTGCGCCGGGTGCGCCGCCGCCCGCGGCGCCATCCGGGCCCGGGGTGCGCGCGTGCGCGTGATGTCCCCCACCCTACCAGCAGCAGGTGGGGGCGTACAGGGTGCGGCACCAGCCCCCGACCGGCTGCCGGTAGGATCCGCCCCCATGGTCGAGCGACTCCTGCAGCTGGCCCGGCACTCTGCCGTCTACGGGATCGGGTCGGTCGCGTCGAAGGTGCTCGCCATCCTGCTGCTGCCGATCTACGTGCGCGTCCTGAGCACGGTGGACTACGGCGCGGTGGAGACGATCCTCGTCCTCGACCTGCTGCTCGCGGCGCTCGTCAAGCTCGGCCTGCAGAACTCGATGATGCGCTTCTACTTCGACGAGGAGCGTGCCGGCCGGGGCAGGAACGTCACCTCGATGGTGATCTGGGTCACCGGGCTGCTGGCGCTGCTGGCCACGCTGGCGATGGTGGGCTTCGCCGACGAGCTGGCAGCCCGCCTGCTCGGCGATGGGGCCGACGAGCTCATGCACGGCGGCCGGCTGCTGGTGATGATCGGGGCAGCCCACCTGACCTCCACCGTCCTCTACGGCTCGCTGGTGGCGACCTTCCGCCTCGAGCACCGTCCCCTGGCCTTCACCGTGGTGTCACTCGCCAACGTGCTGCTCACCGCCGGCTTCACGCTCGTCCTGCTGCTGGTGGTGGGCTGGCGGGCCGAGGGCCTGCTGCTCGGGAACATGCTGGGAACGGCCGTGCTCATCCCCGTGCTGGTGGTGCTGCAGTGGCGGTTCGTGCGTCCCTCGTTCGATCGCGGCCTGCTCGGGCAGATGCTGCGCTACGGCGTCCCGCTGATGCCCGTGGCGCTCTCGATGCAGGGCCTGCGCGTGGTGGACCGGCTGCTGCTCAACCATCGCTTCGTGCCCGCAGGGGAAGGGCTGGCGGCCGTGGGGCTCTACTCGGTGGGGGTGCGCTTCTCCCAGGTCGTGATCCTGGTCATCACGGCCCTGCAGCTGAGCTGGCAGCCGTTCGCCTACGCGATCCGCGACGACGATGAGGCCCGCCGGACCTATGCGGCGGTGATGGCCGCCTACCTCGGCCTCGTCGGCTGGATCGTCGCCTCGGTGTCGATGCTGGCCGATCCGCTCGTGCGGCTGGTCACGGTCCCCGAGTTCTACGACGCTGCGAGCGTGGTGCCGCTGCTCAGCCTGGCGGCGATGTTCTTCGGTGCCTACTTCATCGCCGCCATCGGCGCCGGCCGTGCCAAGCGCACCAACTACAACCTGCTCGTGGCCCTGGCCGCGTTCGTCGTGAGCGTCAACCTCAACTGGTTCCTGATCCCGCACTGGGGCGTGATGGGTGCCGGGGCTGCCGCCGTCGGCGCCAACCTCGCGCTGGCGGTGGGCATGCTCATCCGCAGCCAGCAGGTCTTCCCGATCCCCTACCTGTGGCGCCGCAACCTCGTGGCGCTGGCTGCCACGATCACCTTCGTGGGCTGCTCCTACCTGCTGCCCACCGGCACTGCCGCGGGCGTGCTGCTCGGGATCGGTGCCAGCATCTCCTTCCCGCTGGTGCTGATGGCACTTGGCTGGGCGAGGCCGGGCGAGGTACGCTCCGGCATCGCGGCCCTGCGCCAGCGCCGCCGGCGCACGCCCCCGCCCACCGAGACGGAGCCCACCGATGAGCAAGATCCTGATCGCGACCGGTGATCGACTCGAGCAGCTCGGCCGTCGCCTGCGTCGCCGCGGCCAGCGCGCCGAGGTCGTCCGGCGCGTCACGATCGCCGACCTCGAGTCGGCCGGCTGGGCCGGGATCGAGCCGACCTTCGTGCTCTCGACCGGCCGCGCCGGCACGCGCCTGCTGACCGAGCTGCTCGAGGCCTCGATGAGCGTCGATGCCTGGCACGTGCCGCGCCCCGAGCTGGTCCGCAGCTCCCGGCTTGCGTTCGAGCGCGGCGATGCCGAGCCTGCGGTATTCGACGAGGTGCTCAAGGCCTCCCGCGAGGAGCTCATCGTCGAAGCTGCCAGGCGGGGCCATCGCTACGTCGAGACCAACAACCGGATCACCTTCTTCGCCCCGGCAGCGCTGCGCTGCTTCCCCGACGCGCGCTTCATCCACCTCGTGCGCCATCCCGCCGACATCGTGCGCAGCGGGATGCGCCGCGGCTGGTACGAGGGCGGGCATGCGCACGACATCGGGCGCATCCGCCCCGCGCCCGAGGACGTGCCCGACTGGGAGGCCCGGGACCGGATCTGGAAGATCGGCTGGATGTGGAATGCCACCTGCGCGTTCGTCGAGCGCCACCTGGGAGACCTGCCCGCAGAGCGGCTGGTCACCGTTCGCGCGGAGGACCTGTTCGCCGATGCGGACGTTGCCAGCGGGCTGCTCGACTTCTGCGGTGCGACGCCGCCGCCGCGCGCGGCAGTCGAGGCGCGGCTGGAACGCCCCGTCAACGCCCAGGCAACCGGGAGCTTCCCCCGCCTGGAGGACTGGACCGAGGAGCAGCGGTCACTGCTGCGGGATGCCGCGCCGCTCGCCGGCCGGTACGGCTACACCATCTGACCAGGCCGCGCGCGCCAGGCGCTGCTGCCACTGGCCCGCGAGCTCCCCGACCGGAACGAGCCATCCGCCTGCGCCGGCAAGCGCCTCGAGCAGGTCCTCGTACACGCCGTCCCAGCCCCGGGACAGGCGACGGTAGAGGCGGTCGTTGTGCCAGAGGACCGAGACCCCGGCCCCGCGCTCACGGGCATGGTCGACGAGCCACTCCCAGCGTGGACGGGCCGCTGCGGCATCAAGGCCACCGTAGCGTGGGTCGTCGAGGGTGGCATCCATCAGCACCAGCGGCACCACCAGCAGCGACAGCGGCCGGTTCCGCTCGCGGTCCCAGGCGCGGTAG
>SKUG01000058.1 GCA_007122215.1 Thermoleophilia bacterium
CGCCGGTCGGCATCGCGCAGCACGTGGAAGGCCTCGTTGAGCCGCGAGGTCATCTCCTCGGCGCGCTCGCGCATCTCGCCCTCGAAGCGATCCGGGTGCCAGACCTGCACCAGCAGCTTCCACTGGGCACGCACGGCTGCGGCATCTGCCTCGCGCGGCAGGTCGAGCAGGTCGTAGTGTGTGCGCGGGCCGGTCGTCATCTCACCCGGATATCGGGACGCGCCCGGCTCCACGGCAGTGCGCTGCGGGCGGCGTGGCCCCCAGCGGCATCCATGCTGGCCGGCCTACCCCTGCGTCGGGGCTGCAGCCTTGACGGCCTCGAGGGCACCGTCGCGCGTGGCGTGGATGTCGAACACCCGGTGCAGGCCGGTGATCTCGAAGATCTTGGTGATGTTGCGATCGTCGCAGACGAGCACGAGCTGTCCGCCGGAGGGGCGCAGGCGCTTGACGCCGCCGACCAGCACGCCCAGCGTGGTGGAGTCGATGAACGTCGTGTTCGAGAAGTCGACAACGACGTTGGTGGTGCCACCCTCGATGAACTCCAGCAGGTGCTTCTTGAACTCCGGCGCCGTGTAGAGGTCGACCTCGCCGCTGAGCTCGATCACTGCGATCGAGTCCGACACCTGCTCCGTGGAAACCGAGAAGTTCATCGTGGTATCTCCTTGGGTCGTCAGGACCGGTGGGGAGCATCCGGACCCATGCCGGGTTCGTGGGCCCCACGCTACTCGCTGGCTAGGGCTGCGTCAATATCGGCTGGTTCGCCGTTGCCTGGGCGATCTCGATGATCTGCTCGGCGTCGCTCGCCCGGGCGTCGTTCGGGGCGAGCTCGAGGAAGCGCGTCATGGCCCGCTGGGCCTCCTCGACGTCCTCGGCGAAGTAGGCGGAGAGCCCCATGGCCCAGAAGAGGTCGCGGTCCTCGGGGCTGGCAGCGGTGAGCTCGCGATAGACCTGGAGGGCCTGGACGTGGTTCTGCTGGGCCTCGTACACGCGTGCGAGGTTCAGCGTGGTGTCCTTGTCTCCGGGATTCTCCTCGAGGTAGAGGCGGAAGGCCCTGCTGGAGCGTGCCAGGAAGCGATCCCGCTCGGCGTCGGTGAACTCGGGGTAGGTGCGGATGCCATCGATGGTCTCGACCTCCCCGGAGGGCTGGGTCGCGAGCGTGAGGTAGCCGATGCCGACCCGCTGCAGCGCGGCCATGTCGGACGGATCGTCGCGCAGGTCCGACAGCGCGTTCTCGATCTCCCGGTCCGGGCCGGAGTAGGCGCCGCCCACCCCCGTGAACTGCTGGAAGACCGGAGTGCCCGCCACCACGGCGAGCACGTACCCGCCAAAGAGCGTGAAGGCCATGAAGATGAACACTCCGCGCAGGAACCACGTGCGTGTCTTGCTCTGCTGCATGGCGCAGTTATACCCGACCGGCCCCGGTCTGCAACGGATTCGGTCCCCGATTGCCTGCCCGTGACGCTCCTGACGCGAGTCGCTGCAGCTCGCGGGCGAGCCGCGCAGACCTGGCCCTCGCATGCGCGAGGCGCTCCAGCGAGCGCGCCACCCGCGCATCCCAGGCATGTTCGCCGGCGACGAGCACGAGCTGTACCTGGTGGGGGTGGGCCGCGAGCACGAGCGACTCCACGGCAGGAGCTCCAGCATCGAGCCGGATCGCGCAGAGGTCGGCGGCGGCTCCCTCGGCCAGCAGCCCGCGGTCGGGGTACCCGCCGGCAAGGGCGCCGCCCCGGGTCGCGAGCCACAGCGCCTCCCCGGCACTGATCGCCGCGGCGTCCTGCTCCAGCGCCCGGACCCCATGCAGCAGCAGCCGCATCTCGGCGAACATGTCGAGCGGCCCGGCCGAGGCAGGGCTGTCGGTGCCGAGTGCCAGGGGCACGCCGGCCTCGCGCAGCAGCCGCCACGGAGGCAGGCCGCAGCCCAGGCGCGCGTTCGACCGCGGGCACAGGACCAGGCCGGCGCCCGTAGCGGCGAGGGCCTCCACCTGGTCGACGTCGAGGTGTACTCCGTGCACGAGCAGCGCCCGCTCATCCAGCAGGCCCTCCAGCATCGTCACGGGGGCCGATCCCGCCGGCCAGCGCGGCCGCTCCCCGCCGCCGAAGCTTCGTGACAGCGGTCCGCTGCCGTCGGCGAGGAACCCGAGCTCTGCCGGTGACTCGGCCAGGTGGGTCATCCAGCGACCCCCGCCCGTGGCGACCCGGGTGTAGTCGTCGGGTCCTGCCGTGTAGGGCGCATGGGGCGAGAGGCCGTCATCGATGCCCGGTGGTAGCGTCCTCGGTGCAGCCTCGGCCTCGTCGATGCTGCGGACGCCGGGGCCCAGCGAGGCGGCAAAGACCTCGCGGTAGCTGCGGCCCCGGACCCCGGCGGCGTGCAGCGCGGCCGGGACGGCATCGGAGTAGCTGGCGTCGAGGACGGTGGTGATGCCACCGGCGATGCACTCCATCGCGCCGGCCTCGGCGGCACCACTGGTGATGTCGACGCCACCCGCGCTGGCTGCCGCCCGTACCTCCACCAGCCGACCGAGCCACTCGGGCAGTGCCAGCCCGTCGATGATCCCGCTCCAGGGCGCGAGCTCGACGTGGGCGTGGGCGTTCACGAGTCCCGGCAGCAGCGCGCACCCATCGAGCCGGGTCGCACCGCGGGGCGCGCTGCGAACGCCCGTCCGCACGCCGGCGATCCGGCCGTCGGCGATGGCAACCACCGCGTCCTCGAGCACGTCGATGCCGTACGCATCGGTCGGGGCGAGCAGCAGCGGAGCCCAGAGCAGCGATGGGGCCGTGGGCGTGTCCATCAGCCGGGCGGGTGTCGGCGCTCCTGCCGCGCCAGCAGCAGGATCGACAGCTCGTAGAGCAGCAGCAGCGGGATCATCTCCAGCAGCAGGGACACGGGGTCGATGGTGGGCAGCAGCAGGGCCGTGAGGAAGGCGATCACGAGCACTGCATAGCGCCGGTTGCGCCGCAGCCAGCTGCTGTCGATGACCCCGACCCGTCCGAGCACCACGAGGACCAGCGGGTAGAGGAAGCCGATCCCCAGCGCGACCATCGTCAGCGTCACGAACGAGTAGTAGTCGCCGGCGCGCACCTGCACCTCGAAACGTCCGTCACCGAGGCCCAGCAGGAAGCGCACCGCCGGCCCCAGCACGACCAGGTAGCAGAAGGCTACCCCGGCGTAGAAGAGGCCCGGGACCACCAGCGCGCCGTTGCGGACGATGCGTCGCCTGTCGGGTGGAAGTGCCGGGGCGAGGTACTGGTAGGCGTGCCACACCAGCAGCGGGAAGGTCGCGGCAAAGGAGGCGAAGGCCGCCACCGTGAGGGTCGTGAAGAACGGCTCGGTGACCGAGAGCGTGACCACCTCGAAGCGTCCCTGCAGGGGGCGGTTGAGCAGCCCGAGCAGCTGGTCGGCGAACGCGAAGCCGATGACCACGCCCCCGACGAGCGTGGCGAGGTAGGCGGTGATCCGCCAGCGCAGCTCCTGCAGGTGGTCGCCAACCGGCATCTGCGCGCCGGCCTCGACGTGGGCCCGGCGAAGCTCGCGGCGGCGGGCTGGGGCAGAGACAGCCGCACGCACGCGCGCGAGGCGGGGAAGGCTCGGAGTCCCTGCGGGAGGGCCCGATGGCGGTGGTGTCGCGACGCTCCCCACGGGTCAGGCCCCGCAGGTCAGGTACGAGGTGTCTCGTCGGCCACGGGTCGGGCAGGTGCCGGCTCGGCTGCCGTGCCGGGCGCGGGGCGCTCGACCTCGGCCTCGATCTGGGCGGCGACCTGGTTCACGGAGGCCTCCGCGCCGGACACGCTCGACTTGAACTCGCGGATCGCGCGGCCCATGGAGCGTCCCATCTCCGGCAGCCGCTTGGGGCCGAAGACGACCAGTGCGAGGATCAGCAGGATGATCAGCTCTTGCCAGTGCAGTCCCATGGGCGCCACGATACCAGCGGCAGCCACCCCGGCGCGCCGGTAGCCGGCAGGGTACGAAATCCCGAATCCGGGTAGCAGGACGCTGATGCTCCCTCCTGCCACACCCGACGACCCGCGTGACACCGGCCGAGGTCCGGCCGGTGACTCGACCATCGACCCCGCCTACGGCTCAGCCCGTCGGGTAGAGGATCCTGAGCTGCCCGGGATGGCAGGACGGTGGGCATCGCCCGGTATGGAGGAGCTCGCGTCGAGCACCGGAAACGGTTCCGCTACGGTGTCTGGAGAGCAGCCACCGCACGACGCCCCGCAGGAGCCCTCGATGGACCAGGCCACGATCGATCCGCCCCGACCCGCGCCGGCACCTGGCTCCGACCCTGCCGCCGAGCCGCCCGGCAGGCCACC
The DNA here is from genome assembly GCA_007122215.1 of Thermoleophilia bacterium. Lineage (GTDB taxonomy): Bacteria > Actinomycetota > Thermoleophilia > Gaiellales > SKUG01 > SKUG01. The sequence goes on from SKUG01000058.1 coordinate 4,311, forward strand.
GCGGCGTGGTCGCGGCCTGCTGGGAATCCTCTCGATCGTGCTGGTCGCGTTTGCGGCCGGCGTTGCGGGCTCGATCTTTGCCAGTGACGTGCGCGAGTGGCTGGGCCTCGAGGCCCAGGGTGGGTCCACGGCAGGTCCCCGCGTGGCGGCCGATGCCGGCGAGGGCGTGCGTGGCGCGCCGATGTCGAACGACCCCGACTCGCTCACGGTGCAGGAGATCTACGACATGGCGGCGCCGGCCGTGGTCAACATCGAGGCCCGCCAGACCACGATCACCGACTCGATCTTCGGGTTCCCGCAGGAGCGCCGGGGCGTCGCCAGCGGCTCGGGATTCGTGATCGACGATGCAGGCAACATCGTCACCAACGCGCACGTGGTGCGCGACTCCAGCGCGATCTCGGTGACCTTCTCCGATGATCGCCAGGTCGAGGCCTCGCTGGTCGGGCTCGACATCTCCTCGGACATCGCCGTGATCCGCGTGGACGTCGACGCCGAGGGGCTCGTGCCGCTGGAGTTCGCGGACTCGGGAGCCGTCACGGTCGGGGACCCGGTCGTGGCGATCGGCAACCCGTTCGGCCTCGATCGCACGGCAACCAGCGGCATCGTCTCCGCCCTGCAGCGGGAGATCCGCGCCGAGAACGGGTTCTCGATCCCGGACGTGATCCAGACCGATGCGGCGATCAACTCCGGCAACTCCGGCGGCCCGCTGCTGGATGCCCGTGGGCGGGTGATCGGCGTCAACTCCCAGATCCAGACACCATCCGGCGGCAACGTCGGGATCGCCTTCTCGATTCCCTCCAACACCGTGCGCAGCGTCGTCGAGGACATCCTCGAGGACGGCGTGGTGTCCCGGGCCTGGCTCGGGGTCACCGGCGTGAGCATCGACGACATCGTGCTCGGCTACCTGCGCCTGCCCGTGGAGGAGGGCGTGCTGGTGAGCGAGGTCGTGCCGGGCTCTCCCGCAGCCGAGGCGGGCCTGCGCGGCGCCGAGACCTTCGCCAACCGCGCCGGCAGCGAGTACCCGCTCGATGGTGACATCATCGTCAGCTACGACGGCACCGAGGTGACCTCGATGCGCCAGCTCGTGGACCTCGTGGCCCAGAGCCGGCCCGGGGACAGCGTCGAGGTCGTCTACTACCGCGGGGACGAGCGCGACAGCGTCACGATCGACCTGGTCGAGCGTCCGAACACGGCTGCCGGGCAGCAGCCGCGCTGAGTGCCGGGCATCTGTCCGCAGTGAACCGGGACGGTGCGGCGGGCCGTACTGCAGTGGTGCACATGTCAGGGTACCCAGACAGTTGCCTCTGCAAGTTGCTACACTGCATGGGCCGGCGGCTCCCTCCCTCGTCCCGCCGCCGGGTGGACACGAAAGGCGCGAACCAGCAATGAGCGATCTCGTCATCAAGGACCTGCACGTCTCCGTCGAGGACACCGAGATCCTCCGCGGCATCGACCTCACC
>SKUG01000290.1 GCA_007122215.1 Thermoleophilia bacterium
CTGGGGTCGTGGGGAGCGGTGGCTCGGTCGTCGCTGAAGCTCATCGCAGACCCCATGCCCGGCTGGGAGGCGACGTAGGAGGGGTGGAAGGCGGGGTTGGCCGGGAACTCGAGGTCGTTGCCGTAGCTCGAGGCATCGTGCGGGGAGTTGTCCATCTGCCAGAGCGCCCGCACCTCGTCACCCGGGGGCCCTGCGACCTGCACGCGCTGGCGGTCGACGGGTGCGCCGGCCTGGTTGACGAAGGAGATGCGCGGGTCGACGAGGTTGAGGATGTCGGTGGGGTTCGGCGAGCCGGTCTGGGCCTCGGAGTTGCCGACGAAGATCCCGTCCGGGGCGGGCGGATCGTCGGTGCTGACGATGAAGGAGGTCTCGATCGACCAGTCGGACCACTCGCCGCTGCCGGACCGGTGCCGGACCCGGAACCAGTACGTGCCGCCCGGGGTCAGGGGCACGTCGACCATCCAGGACTCGAGGTCGGTGGCCACCTGCCCCGACTGGGCCGCCGGGGAGGCGTAGCTGCCGGCGTCGGTGCGGACCTGCCACTCCGACGAGACCTGGGGGCCGGGTGCGACATACGGGGACGACTCCAGCGTGGGCTGCTGGATCGGGACGATCCCGAGGTGGGGAGGCGACTGGTTGCTGGGCTGGTTGGGAGCGCCGGCGGGCAGCAGGTCGGGCACGCAGGTGACGGCAACCGCGCGGCTGCGATCGGTGGTGGAGCAGTCGACGAGCTGCCCGAGGCCGTTCCGACCGAATGCCCAGATCGTGGAGTCCAGTCGCACCATGAAGGTGTGGAATCCAGCGGCTGCGGTGGACGTCATGTCGGCCAGCGGGGCACCACCCCAGAGGTAGGTCGAGCGCACCGCCCGGCGCGCGCACGGGTCGCCGCTGCAGGTGTCGGCCGCGCCGCCCATGCCGAGCTGGCCATGGGTATCGCGACCGAAGGCGTATGCGCTGCCGTCCGAGCGCACGACGGATGAGTGGAAGGCGCTGGCCGCGATGCTCGTGACGTCATCCAGCGGCGAGGAGCCGGCGTCGTAGGTCGCCTCGACGGCCCTGACCTCGCAGGGGATGCTGCCGGTGCAGGAGACGGTCCCGCCGCCGACGCCCAGCTGGCCGTAGTGGTCGGATCCGAACACCCAGACCGACCCGTCGGAGCGCAGCGCCATGCTGTGGTTGCCGGCCGCGATGCCGACCATGCTGCCCAGCGGCGAGGAGTCCGATCGGTAGGTCGCCTGCACGGCCCGGGTCCGGCAGCGGTTGCCACCACCGCACCCGGCGCCGCTGTCGCCCTCGCCGAGGACGCCCATGTTGGTGCGCCCGAATCCCCAGACCGTGCCGTCCGAGCGCAGCGCGATGGTGTGCTCGACCCCTGCGGCGACCCGGGTGAAGGCCGTCAGGGGACTCGAGTCCGAGAGGTAGGTCGCCTGCACGGCCCGGGTACGTCCCGTGGTCGTTCCGTCTCCGAGCCGCCCCAGCGCGTTGTTGCCCCAGGCCCAGACCGTGCCGGATGCGCCCACGGCCGTGCTGTGGGTCTGCCCGGCGCTGATGGCGGTGATCCCGGTCAGGGGCAGGCCATCGGAGTTGCGGGTCACCTGCACCGCGCGCGTGCGGCGGGTGGTCGAGCCATCCCCGAGGCGACCGTTCCCGTTGTTGCCCCACGCCCAGACGGTGCCGTCGGCGCGCAGCGCCATGGCGTGCTCGAAGCCGGCGGAGATCGCGATGATGTCCTGCAGCGGGGAGGAGTCCGAGAGGTAGGTGACCTGCACGGCCGCGGTCGTTCGGTCGGTGAGGCTCCCGTCGCCGAGCTGCCCCTCGTTGTTGCGCCCCATCGCCCAGACGGTGCCGTCCGATCTCAGCAGCAGGGAGAACTGCTCCCCGCCGTCGACCTGGGCCGACGGTGCCGCAGCGGCGAGGCCGGGGCCCAGTCCCGAGGGACCTCCCAGCAGGAGCAGCAGCGCACCAGCCAGCATGGCGGTGCCCCAGCGCAGGACCGAGCGGGCACGCGCCGCATGCGCGTGGGGGCCGAGGCCAGACGGTGCGCGTCCTGCGCACCCCGGGTGTGGTCGCGTTCCTGCATCCATGGGGACGCTTGTCAGTATCGGCAGATCGCCAACAACCTTGAGCATCGGGGCATCTCCAGCAAGCCGTGTCGGGACCGAGCAGGCACGGGCAGGTGCCGCCAGCCTCCCGCGAGCCCGCGGAGCGTGCTGCGGGAGTGCCAGCGAAACCGGAGGCATACCGCCGCGATTCCGATCCAGCCCGGCCACCCCATGCGACTGCCATCACACCCAGCCGATGTCCTGCCCGGCAGGTGGCGCCGTGCCCCTGCGGAGGCGGCGGTGCGACGTGATGTGCCGGTTGCCGTTTGCATCGGAGCAGGTCGGCGGGGGATACTACGCCGGTTATGTCGAAGCGTTGTGTGATTTGCGACAAGGGACCCGGGTTCGGCCAGAACCGTAGCCACTCGATGCGTGCCACCAAGCGCCGCTTCGATGCGAACCTGCAGCGGATCCGCATCCGCCAGGGTGCATCGGCCGTGCGTGCGTGGGTCTGCACGGGCTGCATTCGCGCCGACAAGGTCACCAAGGCCTAGCTGCCTGCGTCCCTGCCCTGCCGCCGTGCAGCCGTGCTGCCCGGCGGCTTTTCCATGCCTGCGTCTCCCGGCAGGGGATGGGGATGGCTGGTGCCAGCAGGGGCGTTCTCCCCAGCTGGGAGCATGTGCCCGTGGGCAGGTCGGCTCAGGCGAAGCCGATGCCGCCGCCCTGGCGGGGGCCGCTGAGCATGTCGCGCATGGCCACGGCGGCCTCGGCGGCGTCACGGCCGACGTTGCGGCCGCCGGGCTCGCTGGATGCCCGGGCCTGCGCCTGGGCTGCGTCGTCGCAGGTGAGGATCCCGAAGCCCAGCGGCACGTGCTCGCCGAGCATCACCTGGCGACAGCCGTCGGTGACGAACGAGCAGACGTAGTCGAAGTGGGCGCTCTCACCGCGGATCACGCAGCCCAGTGCCACCACGAGCTCACACGACTCGCGACGGGCCAGGGCCTGCGCTGCCAGCGGCACCTCGATGCACCCCGGTACCTCCACGGCCGCAATCCGTCCCGGCTCGATGCCCGCGTCCAGCAGGGCATCAACCGCTCCGGCAAAGAGCGGTCCGGTGATGGCCCCGTTGAAGCGTGCCACGACGATGCCCGCGGTGCAGTCGCGCGGCAGGGGTCCTGCGGCGACGGAGCGGTGCTCGAAGCGGCTGCTCGATGCGCTGGCGCCGGGGTCGCCCATGCAGCCTAGACGTGCGCGACGGGTCGACCGGGGGCAGGAGCCGGCGCCGCACCACCCGCGGGTCGGGCCCGCTCGCCGAGCTGCAGCAGGTGACCGAGCTTCTCCTGCTTGGTCCGCAGGTAGTCCCGGTTGTGCTCGTGCGCCTCGACCTCGATCGCCACGCGCTCGCTGACGGGCATCCCGTAGCGCTCGAGCTGCTCGATCTTGGCCGGGTTGTTGGTCAGGAGCCGTACCGACGCCACCCCGAGCGCACGCAGCAGCTGGGCGGCCTGGTGGAAGTCCCGGTCGTCGGCGGCAAAGCCCAGCGACTCGTTGGCCTCGACGGTGTCCTGGCCACCCTCCTGGAGCTGGTAGGCGCGCAGCTTGTTGAGCAGGCCGATCCCGCGGCCCTCCTGCTGCAGGTAGATGATGATCCCCTGCCCGGCGTCCTGGACCTCGCGCATGGCCGCGGCGAGCTGGTCGCCGCAGTCGCAGCGCAGCGAGTGGAAGACGTCGCCGGTCAGGCACTCCGAGTGCACCCGCACCAGGACGTCCTCGCTGCCGCGGGGGACGTCACCTGCGATCAGGGCAACGACCTCGCTGCCGTCAACGGTGGAGCGCCAGCCCTGGACGGTGAAGGGACCGGCGTCGGTCGGCAGCTCGGCCGTGACGACCTCCTCGAGGTGCAGCTCGTGGCGCTTGCGGTACTCGATCATGTCGGCGATCGACACCATCAGCAGCCCGTGCTTGACGCAGAACTCCGCGAGCTCGGGCACGCGGGCCATGGTGCCGTCGTCGTTCATGATCTCGCAGATCGCCGCGGCGGGGGTGAGGCCGGCCATGCGTGCGAGGTCCATCGACCCCTCGGTCTGGCCGGTGCGCTCGAGCACGCCGTTGGGGCGGGCCTTGAGCGGGAAGACGTGCCCGGGGCGGATGATGTCGGCCGCGGTTGCGTCCGGGTTGGCCGCCACGCGGATGGTATGGGCGCGATCGGCTGCGCTGATGCCGGTGCTGACGCCCTCGGCAGCCTCGATCGAGACCGTGAAGGCCGTCTCATACGGCGAGCCGTTGTTGGGGACCATCAGGTCGATGCCGAGGCGCTGGCACTGCTCGGGCAGCATCGTCATGCAGATCAGGCCGCGGGCCTCGGTCGCCATGAAGGTGATCACGTCGTCGGTCACGAACTCCGCCGCGACGCAGACGTCACCCTCGTTCTCTCGGTCCTCGTCGTCGACGATGACGACCATCTCGCCTCGGCGGTACGCCTCGATGGCTTCCTCGACCGGCGCGAAGGGGTACTGATCCGTCATTCGGGGCCTCTGCTTCGGAGTCTCAACGATTCCGCGTAGTGTACCGGCTTTTCCGGCGCTGGAGCGCACGGTCAGCTGCCAGCGAGCCTGCTGCTCAAGGCGGCCTCAACGTAGCGGGCCAGCACGTCGACCTCCACGTTCACCGGCTGGCCGTCCCGCATGCCGCCCAGCGTCGTGCGATCGCGGGTCTCGGGGATCAGGCTGAGCAGCACGCGGCCGTCGGGCCGGCCCATCACGGTCAGGCTCACGCCGTCGATGCAGATCGAGCCCCGCTCGACGACGTAGCGGCCGAGGTCAGCCGGGAGCTCGACCTCGACGAGCAGGGCATTGCCCTCCGGCTGCTGCCGGGCGACGTGCCCGATCCCGTCCACGTGGCCCTGCACGATGTGTCCGCCGAGCGGCTGCCCGGCGCGCAGCGCCGGCTCGAGGTTGACGCGGCTGCCGGCCTCGAGGCTGCCCAGCGCGGTGACCCGGAGCGTCTCGGGCATCACGTCGAAGGCGAGGGTCCCGGCCTCGGCATCGTGCTCGACGACGGTGAGGCAGGCCCCGTTGACCGCAACCGAGGCGCCGGGCTCCTCGGCGAGGCCGCAGGCGACCGTGATCCGCCCACCGCTGGCAGCTGCTGCGTCGTGGCCGACGACGGTGCCGAGCTCGCTGACCAGTCCCGTGAACATGGGGCGATCCTACGGTGTGGGCTCAGTCGCCGGTCCAGTGCCGGGGGATCGCGTCCGGGTTGCCGCCGAGCTCGCGGTAGACGACGGTCATGTTCGGGACCCAGTGGTCGTTGAGGCCCTGCGGGTCGTTCTCGGCGCCCACCGGACAGTACTTGTCGCCGATCGCGGTGATCGTCAGCCGGTCGTCGTCCATGTAGAGGCGTCGCAGGAGGCTGGCAGCCTCGTCGATGCCCTCGGTCCACGAGGAGAACTCCCGCAGCCCACCCGAGAGGCGCATCATGCCCCAGGCGTTGTGCCGGGCCGGGCCCGGGCCGGCGGTTCCCAGGCTCGACTCCGAGAAGGCGATCGCTGCGATCAGCCGGGGATCGACCTGGTGGCGACGGCCGGCCTCGACCATCTCCTGCCCGTACTCGACCAGCGGCGCGTCGGGGATGCGCGACCGCATCCACTCCTCCAGCCGTGATGCCAGCTGCGCATCGGCGCTGCCTGCGCTGCCGACGTCGACGTTCCCCGCGCC
>SKUG01000170.1 GCA_007122215.1 Thermoleophilia bacterium
ACCTGCCATGGAAGTTCGAGGCGGGAACGCCCGCCTTCGCAGAGGTCGTCGGCATGGGCGCCGCGCTGAGCTGGATCGAGGAGCTCGGGTTCGAGGCGCTGGCCGCGCACGAGCAGCGGCTCACCGCCTACCTGCTCGACCGCCTGTCGGAGGTGGAGGGGCTCACCGTGATCGGTCCACCCGTCGGGGAGGCCCGCGCCTCGCTGGCTGCCTTCACCATCGATGGCGTGCACCCCCACGACATCGCCGAGGTCCTCGACCGCGACGGTGTCTGCGTGCGCTCGGGCCACCACTGCACCCAGCCGCTGATGCGCGCGCTGGGCGTGCCGGCCACGGCCCGTGCCAGCGTCTACGCCTACAACGACACGGCAGACATCGATCGCCTCGTGGACGGCCTGCGTGCCGTGCGCGAGGTCTTCGGCCTCGACGGCTGATGGGATCTCGGCCGTTCGACCCGGAGCAGTACGCGGCCCGGTCTGCAGGCCCGGACGGCGTGCCGCTCGAGCGCTTCGAGGTGGCATACGCCACCGAGGCACCATGGGACATCGGTCGACCCCAGCCCGCGGTGATCGACGCCGTCGAGGCCGGGCACATAGCCGGCACCGTCCTCGACGTCGGCTGTGGAACGGGCATCAACGCGATCGAGCTCGCCCGCCGCGGCCTCGAGGTCCATGCCTTCGATCCGATCCCTGCCGCGGTCGCGCGCGCACGTGAACACGCTGCCGCGGCTGGTGTCGAGCTGGAGCCCTTCGTCCACGACGCGCTGCACCTCGACGAGCTCGGCCGCACCTACGACACCGTGCTCGACTCGGGCGTCTTCCACGTCTTCTCCGATGCCGACAGGCCCCGCTACGCGGCAGGCGTTCGCAGCGTCCTGCAGCCCGGGGGATGCCTCGTGCTCATCTGCTTCTCCGAGCGTGAGCAGCGTCCCGGGGGGCCGCGGCGGGTCTCGGAGCCCGAGCTGCGGGCAACCTTTGCCGACGGCTTCGAGGTCGTCGAGCTGGCCCGCACGCGCTACGTCACCACCAACCGCCCCGACGGCGGCCATGCCTGGCTGCTGGTCGCCCGATGCATGGACCCTGTCGCTTCCGGGTAGCTGGCCGATAGGACCGGCGCGACAGCGACCAAGGAGCGTGCCTGACGATGAGCGATACCCCGCCCGAGGGTTGGTACCCCGACCCCTCCGACGACTCCCAGCTGCGATGGTGGGACGGAGCCCGCTGGACCGAGCACACCCATCCTGCCGGCGCTGCCGAGGCCGCCCAGCAGGCAGGGACGGCCACCGCAACGGCCGTTGCCGAGCAGCCCACCGAACAGGTCTCGACACTTCCTGGTGCCGGCGGCGGCCTCCAGCCCGCGCCCGGCTCCGACGGTGGAGAGGCGCAGGGCGTGCCGGACGGATTCGGCGTCGACCCGGGGATGCAGCCCGTTCCCGGTGCGACAGGGGTCACTGCCGACCCGCAGCCGCTGCCCGGTGGGATCAGCCTTGATCCGGGCGGCCAGGGGAGCTCGCCCGGCGATGCCGGCGCCGTGCCCGTCCCGGGTGGCGCAGGCGCTCCGACGGCGGCCGATCCCGTCCCGGCAGCGGATGCCGGCGCGGCGTCCGCTGGGAAGACAGGGCCGGACCGTCGACTCCTGCTGCTGGGCGGTGCGGTCGTGCTGCTGGCCATCGGCTTCTTCCTCGGTCGCCTGACGGCACCCGAGTCCACTGGTGAGCTGCTGGATACCGGCGGCGGCGCCGCCACCGAGACGGCTCCCGATCCCGGGGCGGGGGCGCCACCCGAGTTCGAGATGGACGACATCGCCCCACCCGGTGGGGAGCCCGGCATGGGTGACGTCGTCGGTGGGGACAGTGGATCGGTGACGGCCCAGGCCCAGGACGCAGCCGAGCGTGCGCAGGCGGTGATCGAGGCCTGTGCCGCCGCCAGCCCGGAAGGCAGCTACGTGGGCTGCGATGATCGCACTGCCATCGAGGGCTCGATCAACCAGGACGTGCTCAGCCTTGCCGTGCTCCAGGCCGGTGACGACACCTGGCGGGTGGCCATCAGCGTCACCGATGGCCCCACCGCCGGCGCTGCGTACTCGATCGAGCGCATCGGCGATGACGTGCGTCGGACCTGTGCGCCTCCGGATGCCGACGGCTGCGAGGGCGGCACCTGGTGACAGGTCCCTGGTAGCCGTCGCGTGCCTGCGTGCGGTGTCCGCACGGCCGCCCGGAGGTGGCCGGTAGGATGCGGGCATGGACGACCTGTACCGCGAGTACATCCTCGAGCACTACAACAACCCGCTGAACTTCGGGCAGCTCGAGGATCCGACGTTCGAGGCCGAGGGCCAGAACCCCACCTGCGGGGACGAGCTGCACGTGCAGGTCCGGCTCAGCGCGGATGGCGCCACGATCGACGAGGTTCGCTTCACCGGCCAGGGCTGCGCGATCAGCCAGGCCGCGATGTCGATCCTCAGCGAGCGGCTCACCGGCATGCCCGTCGAGGAGCTCGCAGGGCTCGACCGCGACTGGATGCTGGAGCTGCTCGGCATCCAGCTGTCCCCCGCGCGGATCAAGTGTGGCGTCCTGGGCATGGTGGTGGTCCGGACGGGCTGGGCGCGGCACTCCGGCAGCGCCGCACCCGATGGCTGGGAAGGCATGGACGAGCTCGCCTGGTCTGGCGGGGCAGGCTGAGCATGGGCCGCATCCGCGTCTGCGACGAGGGCGACATCGCCCCGGGCGGCCACCGGATCGTCGACATCGGTGGGGGGATCGAGGTTGCGGTCTTCAACGTCGACGGCACCTACTACGCCATCGAGGACATCTGCACGCACGACGATGCCCCGCTGGCCGACGGTGCGCTGGATGGGCGCTGCATCGAGTGTCCCCGCCATGGTGCCCGCTTCGACCTTGCGACCGGCGAGGCCCTGAGCCTGCCCGCCTACCGTCCCGTCGAGACCTTCCCGGTCATCGTGGATGACGGCGCGATCTGGGTCGAGGACTGACCTCGGGTGGCATGGGCCTGCTGCGCTCGCACGCAGCGGGCAGCTCCGTTCCGGGGCGAGGCCGGCCATCGCCGTGGCCCGACCCTGCCGCCCTCGGCGCAACCGCGTCCCGTGCCGCGCCGACCGGGCGACAACCGGGAGCAGCTTCCATCGCACGGCGGCTGCACCGCACTCACGCACCGTGCCCCGGCACGGTACAACAGGAGGTCATGGAACATGGCGGTTCGCTTCCGCGTGTACCCCAACAACGGCATGCATGGGATGAACGCCCAGTACAGCCCCCAGCAGATCGCTCGCGAGCGGGCCGATCACACCGAGAACCTCGCAGGTTCTCAGCTCGGCTGGGAAGGCAAGCTCTGGGATGCCCGCATCCGCAGGGCCCAGCTCGAGACGGCCATGCAGTACATGCCGCCCGGCGGTGGCATGATGCAGCCGATCATGCCCGGCTTCGGCGGCATCCCCGTCGGCGGCCACCCCGCGATGTTCGGCGCGGGCATCGCCCAGGCGCCATTCGGCTTCGGTGGCGTCCCGGCAGGCTTCGGTGGCGTCCCGGCAGGCTTCGGCACGATGGGCATGCCCGGGCTCGGCGGTGGCCAGGTCAACGTCACCAACCAGACGGCCAGCGCCGGTGACCACCCGGTCAACCAGCAGGTCAGCAACCGCAACCACGTCAGCCAGAACGTCGTCCACCTCGGTGGCTTCGGCGCGAGCCCCTTCGGCTTCGGTGGGCTGGGCGGCGGCTTCGGTGGCTGGCTCAACGGCCTGCTCAGCTGGTTCTGATCGCCCACCCTCCCCGGTATTGACGGCCCCTGCGGGTCGCTTCCCCCGCCCTGCCAGCGGGAGCGGAAGCGGCCGGACCCTGGCCGGATCCAGGGCCCGGGTCGTGTGGCAAGGAGGCCAACGTCCACGGCACGAAAAACACCCCGTGAGCGGGTGTTTCCATGACCCCGTGCCGCATGCGGCCGGTCATCGCGACTGCGGTGGCCGGCCGCTGGCCGTTTCGTCCCCGGTGCTGGCGCAACAGCAGGCACCTCCCATCCTGATACGCCGTCGAATCCAGCCCGTCAGACCTCGACGGCCAACAGGAGAAGCACCATGGCAACCAGCGGAACACCCGCAACTCCGGTGACCGGAGCCACGCTCGGGGCATATCCCATGGAGATGGGAATGATGCCCGGGGCGCTCGGCAACCTGGACCGAGTGCCGCCACAGGTGAACGCGACCAACCAGTCAGCGCTCGCCAACAACGGCACCGTCAACCAGGAAGTCACCAACACCAACACCTACAACAACAACTACTTCAACCTGTACGGGATGCAGGCGTCCCCCTGGGGATCCATGCCCTCGTACAGCTACGCCAACAGCGGCATGATGTCGCCGCTGGGCGCAGGGTTCGGCGGCTCCATGCTGGACCCGATCCTCGGAGGGAGCTTCTTCGGGACCAACCAGGGCGGCGTGCTCGGCTGGTTCCAGCGGCTCTTCCGCGGTTACTAGGCTCCTCCCTCGCACCACGCGTGCAGTTTCCTCGGCAGGAGCCGACGCGGCTGCACGCACCACCCGCACCCGAGAGGTCAGCGGGTGGGAGGTGCCACGGTGGTCCCGCCGGCAGGAGCGCAGGCCGATGACAAGGCCAGCGCGTCGATCGCCCCGGGCGCCCCTCGGCACCCCCACCCGCCGGGTGCACCTCCCGGCCCCGTCGCTGCCCACGGCAGCTGCGGGGCCGATGCGCATCAGGCAGGGGACCCCTCGCGCGTGAAGTTCTTCCAGTAGGCGCTCTCGGTGGGCTCCCGCTGCCCCTGGTACTTGCTGCCCAGCCCCGCCGATCCGTAGGGCTCGTCGGCCGCGGTGGTCATCTGCAGGAACGAGATCTGGCCGATCTTCATCTGCGGGTAGATCGCGATCGGTAGCGTGGCCACGTTCGACAGCTCGAGCGTGATGTGTCCGTCGAATCCCGGATCGATGAACCCGGCCGTCGAGTGGATCAGCAGTCCCAGCCGGCCCAGCGAGCTCTTGCCCTCCAGCCGTGCCACGAGGTCGTCGGCCAGCCGCACCCGCTCCCAGGTCGCCCCGAGCACGAACTCCCCCGGGTGGAGGATGAAGGGCTCGTCCCCCTCGACCTCGACGAGCTCGGTGAGCCCTTCCTGGCGCTCGCGCACGTCGATGAACGGGTAGCGGTTGTTGTGGAAGACCCGGAAGCTCGGTGCGATCCGCAGGTCCACGCTCGAGGGCTGCAGGAGGGAGTCCTCGTAGGGGTCGATCCCGACCCTCCCCTGCTCCAGTGCCTCGCGGATGCTGCGATCTGAGAGGACCATGCGTGGCGCCTTCCTGGTCGTGGTGCGCGACGGTGCGTGCCGCGGTCGTGCCGGGATGCTACACGCACCATGCCGGGTGGGAAGCGTGCCGCGTGAACCTGCCCGCCCTCGGGTACCGTGTAGCATCAGGATACGGCCATCGGCCGCCGGACCCCGGCACCCGCGAAGGAGTCGCCCCATGGAGCATGCAGCTGCACAGCGCTCGGTCAACCTCGTCACGGAGGTGCCCGGCCCGCGCTCGAAGGAGATCCTCGCCCGCAAGGACGCGGCCGTTGCCCGGTGCATGTCGATCTACATGCCGGTGGCGACCGAGCGCACCCACGGCGCGCTGCTCACCGACGTGGACGGCAACACCTTCATCGACTGGACGGGCGGCGTGGGCTGCCTCAACGTCGGCCACTCCAACGAGCGGGTGGTGAAGGCGATCCAGGAGCAGGCTGCGCGCTTCACCA
>SKUG01000287.1 GCA_007122215.1 Thermoleophilia bacterium
ACCGTCCTGCCGACGACCGGCGACGTTCCCACCGTCGGTGCCGTCGACCACGCGCACGGCTCCCGACCCATCGCCGCAGCGCAGGTCGCGCAGCAGCACCCGCTCGGCGGCGTTGACCTGCCCGGTGCCGATATAGGCGGGCTGGTCGGCGACGGTCGAGCGCAGCTCCAGCACCTCGCCGGGGGCCGCGATCGCCGAGAATCCTCCGGGGGCGAGCACGGACTGGCCGGCCTGGATGGTGACCGTCCGGCTCGCTGCGGCCTCGACCTGCAGCCTGCCGAGCTCCCAGCTGCCGGTGACGGCCTGCGTTCCGGAGCCATCGAGGATGACGAGGCTGTCTGGGTGTGCATATACGTTGAGGTCGTTCCATGAGCGCAGCTCGGCACCCACGACGAGCGTCCCGAACTCGCCGATCATGAGCGTGCCGCTCCGACCGTGGAAGCGCCCTGCGACCGTCAGGGTGCGGTCCCCGATGTCGAAGCGGGAGCTGGCCCCTCGCATGTAGACGCCGTTGGCGCCGAGCACGGTGAGGTCCTGCTCGAAGGTGATGGTGCCCGACCAGTCGGCGTTGACGAGGTCGACCGGGTCGGTGACCCCGGCGTCGACGATCGCATGGTCGGTGGTGTATGCGTTGCCGAACGATGCCACGTCGGCCGGGCCGGGCACGATTCCCGAGCTCCAGTTGCCCGGGTCGCTCCAGAGGTGGGTGCCGTTGCCGTTGGTCCAGTGCATCGTCGCTGCCTGGACGCTGCCGGGCCCGAGCAGCGACACCACGCCGGCAGCGAGCACGGCCAGCACCAGCGCCGGCACCCGGATCCCGGCGCCAGGTCCGCCGCGTGCCCGCCGCGCCGCATGCACGCGCGCACGAGGAGCGGGAGCCAGCGGGGGTGTGGGCGGGACGGACACGTAGGGGCTGTATCGGCACGGACCCGTCCTGACTTGAGAGCGGCTGGAGCCGCCTCCGCGGGCTCGCGCTGCAGGCCTGCCGTGCCCGGTTCCAGGAGTGGTCGGGAGGCTTCGCTGGTACCAGTAGCGAACTGCCCGCGTACCGCAGCGTGTTTCCGCCACCAGGTGGCGGAAAAACGCATCAGAGGTGGCCTTGCCAGCCGTGCGCTGCGGGCATGTCAGCGGCCGTGGCGGCAGGACCCTCGGCATCGTGGCACCACCAGCCAGTGCCCCCCCGCGAAACGGATCCCTGCAAGCAGCGCGATACCCCGGAGGCGGGAGCGGACAGGGAGACTGGTGATGGCAGCAGCAGACGTTGCGGGATTCGTCGCGGATGCCGCGCGAGCGCGAACGCGGCTCGGGCAGGTCGCACAGGGCGTTCGGGCAGCGGCAGGCGACCCTTTCCAGGCCGGAGCCGTGCGCCATGCCGAGATCCCGACGCTGATGGACATGCTCCATGCGGCACGGGCACGGCCGATGACCGCTGCTGCCGACGATTCGGTCCGTGCCGCGATCGACACGGTCGCTGCCGCCTACCGCGCGTTGGGCGACGGCAGGTTCGACGAGGCAGCCCGCATGCTCGAGCGGGCCGACCACCGGATGGGTGATGCAGCCGTGTGGCAGCAGGCCACGGGCAGCGCCAGCGAGTACCGGGTCGTTCGCCGCGGCGAGCGCGGACTGGCCGGGACACCGCCTGCCCCCGCGCACGCCGAATCTGCCGCGGCCGGATCCGGAGCGGGGTTTGATCCGGCCGCCGCGATTGCCAGTAGCCCACGCGCCCCGCACGTGCCCATGGGGGAGATCCTCCCGCCCCACCTGACGCCCCGGACCCCGGACGAGCTCGGCGCCCGGCTCGGCGTCGTGCAGGCGCAGGCGGACCCGGCCGCCAGGCTCGAGGTCCGGATCCCGATCGGCGAGCTGCTGTCCGGCCAGGAACGCTTCAGCGACCGCGCAGCGGCGATCTCGCGTGTCGAGGCGCTCAGCCGCGAGGTCCCCGACCAGCTCTTTGGCCTCTCGACCCGGCAGGGGCCCGATGGCGCAGCCGCGCACACGGTCTCCCGGGTAGTGGCGGCCGTCCAGCCGGACGCGGTCCGCACCATGCAGTCGAATGGCATCGCGGATGACATGGTCAGCGCGTTGCTCGACGGACGGTTCATGCCATCGGCGACGCACGAGCTGGATGCCGCCACCATCGAGCTCTTCCGCCAGGGCCGGCCCGTGCGCTGACGCCAGGCACCTGCGCAGGGCAGGCATTGCCACGGCGTGGAACCCGACCGGTCCCCGTGGCGATACCCGGGAGAGGAAGCAGGCGAGGGGGAGTCCGTGTCAGAGCTGTCGGCAGCGTCGCGCGCGCTTGCGCGAGCAGCCCGTGCCATCGACGATGGCATGGCCAACCGCGCCTGGTCTGATGCCCTCCCACGGCGCGAGTCCGATGCCCTCCGTGCCGGCCTGCGGGACGCGCTGCCCGTGGTCGAACAGGTTGCTGGCGACCACCAGGTCGGCGTGGTCCGCGGATGGTCTGCGAACACCCCGGAACGCGTGGGGATCGACCAGGCCGGGCGGATCCGGGTGGCAATCGCCCAGGCAGGGGCCGCACTCGCAGCAGCCCGGCATGTGGGCGGGATCGAGGCCTATGCCCGAGCCATGACGTCCGGCCCTGACGATGCGATCGCCGGCGTGGTCGCCCGCACGCTGGCCGATGATGTCGCCCACCTCGGAACGATCACGCTTGAAAGGGCGACAACTGCTCGCGAGGGACGTGGTGGCATCCTCGGACGCATCTTCCGGCCGCCTGCCACCGAGCCGGACCAGCTCGCTACCCCGGCCCGCATCATCGAGGAGCTGGCAGGGTACGCCGGCGTGGGGGGACCACCCCCAGGTACGAGCGAGTGGTTCTCGAGGAATTCGAGGCTGCGCGGCCTCTCTGTCGCCGTCGCCCGCTCCCCGGATGCAGCTCGCGAGGCCCGGGCTGCGATCGCGGAACTCACCGCGGGCGCCCGGGCAATCGCTGCCGGCAGCCGGCCTCCGGCTCGAGCAGCCGTCGACCATCAGGCTGCATGGCTCGGCTCGACCAGCATGCGCCTGCGTGGCCACTCCGCCAGGGTCGATGCCATCACCGGGCGCCATCTGGAGCTGGTGCGCTCGGCACCTGCCGATCCCGCGCGTGCCGGCTCGATTGCGGCCGCGGCGCTCGAGGACCTGCACGTGCTGCTGTCAGGGGGTTTCTGGACGGACCTCGCGCGCGCAGGCAGTGACGCGTCGGGGCAACCCACTGCCGCTGCCACAACGCGGAGCCTTCCCAGCCCGGCTGCGGCACGCCAGCTCCGGGAGCTCGGTGACGCGCTCGGCGTTCTCGCTCCCCGCCTGGCGATGCTCAGCGAGGAGGCCGTGCTGCCGCTGCGCGAGCTTGTGCACCTCCTGCGCGATCCCACCCCGGGCGGTGCCTACCTGCCGGCAACGCACGAGCTCGCGGCGCGCAGCTCCCGGGCGCTGCGCGCCGCGCTGGCCACTGCCGATCCGGGGGCGCGTGCGGCCGCCGACATCCAGCAGGCACGACTGCTGCTCGACTCCGCGGTCCCTGACCGGCTCGCCCGGCTCGGGGACCTCCTGGCCACCACCAGCCATCCAACTGCGGTGTCCTCGGCCATGGCCCCGCTCGCAGCAGCAGATCCAGGCCTGCTTGCCGTTCCCGTCCAGGCCGGCGGCACTGCCATGGTGCGCCAGGTTGCCAGCGAGGCCGTCACCCTGGCACGGCTGCTCGACATCCCCCTCGGGGCATTCCAGCCAGCACGCGGGGGCATGCCCGCGCCATCCCCGGGCGAGCTGCGCGCTGCGCTCCTGCAGGCCCTGCAGGAACGTCTGCTCGTCCTCGGCAGCCGCGCTCCGGGTGGGGATCGCCTGCTCGAGGCGTCCCGGACGCTTGGTCGGCACCTCGGGCCCGGGGCCGAGGCGACCGTTCCCGCAGCGGCTACCCAGGTGCTCTCCTCAGCCCGTGCAGCAGTCGAGCAGGTCATCGCCGGTCCCGGCACTGCGCGCGGCAGCGGCCTGTCGGCTGTCCGGTACGACGCGATGCGGGTGCTGGCTGCTGCCGAGGATTCCGCTGCAGGCGTGGCTCGCGGCAGCGCCCACCTGGACCCGTCTGGGCTTGCACGGCTTGCAGCAGGGATCGACGACGCCGTCCACTCGGTGGTCGAGTCGCACTCGGCGACACCCGCTGCCAGCGCGTCGATCGCGGCCGTGCGCCGTCGTGCAGCCGACGTCCTGGCGGTGCTCGTCGCCCAGCACGCAGGTCGGTTGCCTGACCAGCAGCTTGCGCCGCTGGCCCGTCGCGTGCTCGAGCTCCACCCGGGCGGGACGATGGCAGGACCAGGGCCTGATGCGCACGTGGCAGGGATGGTGGCTGGGCTGCTGGGAGATGTCCCGGCCCCGCGCGTGGCTGGCGCCATCGCCGAGCTGCGGGGAGGGGCCCTGCGCGATGCCCGCGCCAGCCTCGTTGCTGCCATCGATGACTGGGCCGGTGCGGACGCAGGACGTCTCCCAACCCTGCTGCGAACCGCGGCGACCCAGCTCGAGTCAGCAGGGGAGCTCGAGCTCGCCCGTGGCCTGGAGCGAGCAGCTGCCCGTGCGGGCGAGACCGGGCTCAGCGACCTGGCAGCAGCGGATGCCGACGCCATCGTTCGCTGGCTCGATGCCGGCGCCAGCCCGGCGGCAGCGCCTCGTCCGGGCGGTGGCCGGTTCGGCATCGAGGTCGACGCCGCCATCGCCGAGTTCGACCATGCGATCGGGATCTTCGGGAACACCCACCACGGCACCCACCGCGAACCGCTCCGGGTGCTCGCCGACCAGGCCTGGCATCGGATCCGGCGGCTCGAGGAGATTGCCGCATCGTCAGGGGCTGCCGCGTCGCTGGGGATCGGCGACGACCTCGCCCGGGTCCGTTCCACGCTGGTCAGCGACGTCGTCACCCATCCCACGCCCCACGTCGACTACGGCGTGCTCGGTCATCTGCGATCCGAGCTCGACGTGATCCGGTCGCTCGCCGCGTCGGTGGACGATGCCCACGGGTTCCGGGGGATGCCATCCTGGCGCAGCTGAGCTCGTCGCCCCCGCATGGGTCGACGTGCCGAGGTTGCATGACACCGGGTAGTAGCATCTGCCCCATGAACCAGCCCGCCCCGCGCTCGTCGACTCCTCGCCGCATCGTTTGGTACCCGGACATCCGCAGCGGCTCGCGCGTGGTCCGACCCGTTCAGCTGGCCATGCTGCTCTGCATGGCTGCGCTGGTCGCCGCTGGCTGCGGGCTGGGACTGGGGCCGGGCTCGATGGGGCTGGACGAGGAGGTCGTCTGCACCGTCGACGGTGAGCGGCTGGCCTCGGCCGACGTGCGGGACCTGGCCGACGCCCTGGCCGATGCCTTCGAGGAGGCCGTCGACGGGCTCGATGCCGACGAGCTCGAGCTGCGGCGCTACCGCGGGGACCTCGCGGGCGTGGAGGCCGCCGCGCTGATGCTGCTGGTCGACCTGCGCCTGCTCGAGCGCGAGGCGGCCAGCCGCGAGGTCGAGGTCGGCGACGACGAGGTCGACGAGGAGATCGAGGATGTCGCCGAGGCGCTGGGCATCGACGCCGACGAGCTGGTGGATGCCTTCGACGATGCCGGGCTCGACGAGGACGCCCTGCGCACCATCGTGCTGCGCAGCGTGCTCGCCGAGGAGGTCTACTCCGAGCTGCCC
>SKUG01000056.1 GCA_007122215.1 Thermoleophilia bacterium
CAGTGGCGACCGGGCGCTGCAGCCCATCCGGGCTCGAGGGCCGACTGCAGGCGCTTGGCACGGCCAGCGGGCTGTCGGGGCCGCCCCTGCTGCTGGCGGACTACGAGGCGCTGGAACGGCTGCAGCGGTTGCCGTTCAGCCCGGATGCGGTCGTCGTCCTCGACCCACCGGCCAGCGCGGCCGATGCCGAGGCGCTGGCCGCGGCGTGTGCCCCGTCGACCACCATCCACCTCGTGTGGGGTGCCGCCGAGGAGCGCGCCAGCCGCAGCCACGCCACGCGGGTTGCCGACGGGCGGGAGACCCTGCGCGGCAACTGGTCGGCCATCCGCGGCGGTGCCGCATCCGGCAGGGCGCTCGCCGAGGCCCTGTGGGCCGGGCACCACGGCTTTCCCACCACGCTGCGAGCGATCCGCCACGCGCTCTGGGAGCTGGAACGCCGCGGCATCGCCCGCGTCGACCCCTCGGCCGGCAGCATCGAGATCCATGCCCCGGCAGCAGGGGGCGGTACACTGTCGGCAGCGGACGGCACCGGTGGTGCCGTCCGGCCCTGACATGACCGGACCAGCATCCACCAGCACGCGATTCGAGGGCTTCGAGCACCTCCTCGACGACCTCGTCGGGCACCTCGACGGTGCCGGCCTCGCATACGACCGCGAGCGGGTGGAGGCTGCGTTCTCGTTCGCTGCCGACCACCACGGCGACCAGAAGCGCAAGAGCGGCGAGCCGTTCATCGTCCACCCCGTCGAGGTCGCCAAGCTCGTGACCGACCTGCTGCTCGACGAGGAGTCGGTGCTCGCGGCGCTGCTGCACGACGTGGTGGAGGACACCGACGTCGACCTCTCGGACGTCGCGGAGCGCTTCGGGGAATCCGTGGCACAGCTCGTCGACGGGGTCACCAAGCTCACGCGCATCAACTTCCAGAGCCGCGAGCAGGCCCAGGTCGAGAACTACCGCAAGATGATCGTGGCGATGGCCCATGACCTGCGGGTGATCCTGATCAAGCTCGCCGATCGCCTGCACAACATGCGCACGATCCGCTACCTGCCCAAGCAGAAGCAGGTCCACAAGGCCCGCGAGACGATCGAGATCTACGCCCCGATCGCCCATCGCCTCGGCGTCCACACCCTCAAGTGGGAGCTCGAGGACCTTGCCTTCGCGGTGCTCTACCCCCGCAAGTACCGGGACATCCAGTCGATGGTCCAGCAGCGCCGCGGCGACCGTGAGCGGATCCTCGGGGAGGTCGTCGACGTCCTGGCAGCCGAGCTCGGGGCCGTCGGCATCAGCGCGGACCTCAGCGGCCGGGCCAAGCACTTCTACTCGATCTTCCAGAAGATGCAGGGCAAGGGCAAGGAGTTCAACGAGATCTACGACCTGGCCGGGCTGCGCGTGCTCGTCGAGGAGGTCAAGGACTGCTACGGCGCCATCGGCGTGATCCACTCCACGTGGACGCCGCTGCCCGGGCGGTTCAAGGACTACATCGCGATGCCGAAGATGAACGGCTACCAGTCGCTGCACACCACGGTCATCGGGCCGGAGGGCAAGCCGCTGGAGGTCCAGGTCCGCACCGTCGAGATGCATCGCACGGCCGAGTACGGCATCGCCGCGCACTTCCGCTACAAGCAGGGGTCCGGGCCCGGCTCCGGCGCGCAGGTGGCAGGGTCCGAGAACCCGTGGATCCAGAACCTCCTGGAGTGGGAGTCCGAGACCGTGGACCCGCGGGAGTTCATGGAATCGCTCAGGGTCGACCTCTACGACGACGAGGTCTACGTCTTCACCCCCAGCGGGGAGGTGAAGAGCCTCGCCGCGGGCGCCACCCCGCTGGACTTCGCGTACGCCGTCCACACCGAGGTCGGGCATCGCTGTGTCGGGGCGAAGGTGAACGGGCGCATCGTCTCCCTCACCCACCAGCTGCAGTCCGGGGACTGGGTGGAGATCCTCACCACCAAGGATCGTGACCGCGGGCCCAGCCGCGACTGGATGGACATCGTCCAGACCAACCGCGCCCGCTCGAAGATCCGCCAGTGGTTCGCGCGCGAGAAGCGCGAGGACTTCGAGGTCAAGGGACGCGAGTCGCTGGCGTACGCCCTCAAGCAGCAGTCGATCCCGCCCACCAAGATCCAGAAGTCGTCGCTGCTGGCATCGATCATCCGCGAGCTGGGCTTCCGCAAGGCCGAGGACTTCTACATCGCGCTCGGGGCCGGCAAGTTCTCGCCCAACGTGGTCGTCAACAAGATCCTCCAGGAGCTCAAGACCGAGGATGCCGTCGCAGACGATGCTGGCGTCGACCAGCTGCGCATCGGCTCGCGTCGCCGTGCGACCCGCAGCAGCGACGACTACGGCATCCGGGTCGCCGGGATCCATGATGCGACCGGGGTGGCGGTGCGCATGGCCAAGTGCTGCAAGCCCGTGCCCGGGGATCCGATCGTCGGCTACATCTCCCTGGGGCGCGGCATCACCGTCCACCGCTCCGACTGTCCGAACGTCGGTGCCCTGCGCAAGAACCCGGAGCGGTTCACCGAGGTGGCCTGGGAGGGCGGCAGCAGCGCCGCATTCCGGGTGGAGGTCCAGGTCGATGCCTGGGACCGGACGCGGCTGCTGGAGGATGTCTCGCGCTCGATCTCCGAGAACGGTGGCAACATCATCCAGCACCAGGGCATCGTCACCGACGACATGGTCAAGGAGCGCTTCACCGTGGAGATCGGGGACGTCGCGGCCCTGCGCAGCATGCTGGCGACCCTGCGCAACATCGACTCGGTCTTCGATGCCTACCGGGTGACGCCGGGCTCGAGCCCGGGGTAGCGTCAGGCCGGGGCCTGCTCGAACGCCTCGATCGGCTCGCGCAGTGCAGGCGGGATCGGGTGGGGCCGGCGGACGTCGGGCCGCACGCAGACCATGACCTGGCGGGCCTGGGCGAGCACCTGCCCCGAGTGGTCGACCACCTCGAAGCGGATGGTCATGCTGGTCGTGCCGATCGCCTCGACCCGCATGTAGACGCCCAGCGCATCGTCGAACGTGGCCGGGGCATGGTAGTCGATCGAGAAGTGCCGCATCACGAACTCGATCCGCGTGCCGTCGGCGTCCGATCGCATGCCCAGGAGCCCGAGGTGTCGCAGGTACTCGATCCTCGCGAGGTCGAAGTACGGCGCATAGCGACCGTAGTAGACGATCCCCTGGGCGTCGGTGTCCGAGAACGCCACGCGCGTGCGGGCGACGAACGTGTAGGGCGGCCGCTCCCTGCTGGCGCAGGCCACCGTCAGCTGGTCGGCCTCGCTCACAGCCGCGCCCGCGAGCCGGAGCGGATCAGCTCGAGCAGCTCGTCCCGGCGGGACTCCATGAGCTCCTGGCTGCGGGCCTCGAGGTTGAGGCGCAGCAGCGGCTCGGTGTTGGAGGCGCGGATGTTGCAGCGCCAGTCCTCGTACTCGATGCTCACGCCATCGACGTGGCTGATGCGCGCGTCGGCGTAGCGCTCCTTGAGCTGCTGCAGCTTCAGCGGCACGTCGTCGACGCGCGAGTTGATCTCGCCGCTCAGGTGGTAGCGGCTGCGCAGGTCGGCCAGCAGCGCCGACAGCGAGCCGCCCGCCTCGCTCACGAGCTGCAGCATCACGAGCACCGGGATGATGCCCGAGTCGACGAAGTGGAAGTCGCGGAAGTAGTAGTGCCCGCTCACCTCCCCGCCGAAGATCGCGTCCTCCTCGCGCATGCGGTGCTTGATGAAGGCGTGTCCCACGCGCGAGGCCACGGCACGGCCGCCGGCTGCCTCGATGGTGTCGGCCACGGCCCAGCTCGCCCGCACGTCGTGGATCACCGCTGGCCGGTCCCCGTCGCTGCCGTGCGCGGCGTGCCGCTCGAGCAGGTGACGCCCGATCAGCGCCGTCGTGAAGTCGCCGGGCACGAACTCGCCGGTGTCGTCGATGAAGAAGCAGCGGTCGGCATCCCCGTCCCAAGCCACCCCGAGGTCGGCTCCGGAGGCTGCCACCTGGTCGAGGATGAACTGGCGGTTCTCGGGCAGCAGGGGGTTGGGCTCGTGGTTGGGAAAGGTCCCGTCCGGCTCGAAGTTGCAGCGGATTGCCGTGATCGGCAGCGCCTCCAGGAGGGACTCGACCATCCGCCCACCCATGCCGTTGGCGGCGTCGAAGACGACGGTCATGGGAGCGATCGTGTCCGGATCGATGAAGCGGGCGAGGGCCTCGCCGTACGCAGGCCACGGATCGTGGGGTGCAACACGGTCGGCCGGGGCTGCCGGAAGGTCGGCGGGCAGCTGCCCGTGGATGGCCAGCGCGCGGTCCCGGAGCCGTGCGAGCCCGCTGTCGAGGCCCATCGGGATCGCCCGTCGTCGCACGACCTTCGCCCCGATGTACCCGGCCGGGTTGTGGGATGCGGTGACCTGGATGCCGGCATCGAGGCCGAGGTCTCCGACCGTGGAGTAGAGGACCTCGGTGCCGACCATGCCGATGTCGAGGACCTGGACCCCGGCCTCGGCGAGGCCCGCGACCAACGCGTCGGCACAGCTGCGTGCCATCGTGCGCATGTCATGCCCCACGGCGACGGATTCCGGCTCCAGCTCGTCGGCCAGGGCACGACCGATGGCGAACATGCCGCGCTCGTCGATCTCGTCGGGATGGGTGCCGCGGACGTCGTATGCCTTGAAGGCGTGGTGCTCGAGCATGCGGTGATGATACCGGCTCGGTGCCTGCATGGCCGCGGCAGGTGCAAATGCCTGCACGTATGGTGAATTTGCGACCCGAACACGATGCTAACGGATTCCTGCTCAAGGACGGTGGTGATCGTGCCGATACCTCGCCGGGCGAACGAATTGGATTGGACGGACAGGTCGTGGCCGGAAGCACCGTGATGCATCGATGCGTGGAGGTAACCCTGACGGTGCTCTGCGCGCTTGGAGTTGCCACCGCCGGCGCGCTGACGGTGCTCGCCGAGTCCGATGCGCTCGACTGTGCGGTCGTCCTCGCGGACCCCGAGGCCGACCCTGCCGACGTCGCAGCCTGCCAGCCCGCCGAGCCGGCCGCAGAGCCTGCTGGGGACCCGGCACCAGCGCCGGAGCCGGATCCAGCGCCCGCGCCGCCGGCCGAGCCGGCTGGTGGTGGGGATGCCGGCGGCGAGGCACCAGCAGCCGACGAGGGAAGCAGTGGTGCCGGCGACGACGGTGACGCTGGCGTGGAGGAGGACCCGGGCGACGACGGCGCTGCCGATGGTGGCGATCCGGACGTCGGCGGCGCTGACCCAGCTGACGAGGATGCGGCGGCACCGGGTGATGACGATGCAGCCGCACCCGGCGATGACGATGCGGCAGCACCGGGCGATGACGAGGCAGGAGCCGACACCCCGGCAGATGGCGTCTCGCCACCGGCCCCGGCCTGGAACGTCCCCGTCCCGGCACCGGTGAAGCCGGAACCGACCACGCCTGGTGGCCATGACACGGACCGCTCGCCCGGCACCGAGCTGCGCCCCCGACCCGTGCCAGAGGGGATCGGCGACAGCGATCCGGCCTCGGCCGACCGCCACGCCGATGCCGTCGGGGCCGTCCCGGGCGCAGGGGCGGAGCCCGCGGAGTTCGAGGACGCCCGCACCTACCGCGAGCGCTTCTCCCCGAGCGCCCGCATACCCGACCTGCCCACGGTTCGCCCATCAACCCTCGCCGCG
>SKUG01000075.1 GCA_007122215.1 Thermoleophilia bacterium
CATCCTCACCCGTCGCGGGACACCGACCACACCTCGTGCAGGAACCCCGCGTACTGCACCTCGCGCTCGACCTGCATCCCGACCTTCCGCGCCACGCCACGCGATGGCTCGTTCTCCGGCCTGATCAGGGAGATCACCCGCTCGAGGCCCAGCGCCCCGAAGGCGTGGTCGCGCACCGCGATCGCACACTCGCTGGCGATCCCCTGGCGCCAGCTGCTCGGTCGCACGTGGTAGGCGATCTCCACCTGCGGCTGCAGATAGCCCTCGACCTGCTGGTCGAGCAGCCCGCAGTCGGCCACGACCTCGCCACTGGCACGCTCCACCACGGCCCAGAGCGAGCGCCCGGTCTCGGCCTGCCGGACCTGGTGGCTGGCAATCAGCATCCCGACCTCGTCCGGAGTCATCGTGCGGGTGTAGTGCTCCATCGCGCGCTCGTCCCCGAAGATCGCATGCAGCGCCTGGCGGTCTGCCTGCTCGAGGGGTCGCAGGTCGAAGCGCTCGGTCGAGAGGATCACCATGATCGCTGCCTACCCATGCAGGCGGGATAGCTCACGGCCCCGTACGGGTATCAGGCAGGCAGTGAAGAACGCACTGATGAAGTTTGCGGGGTTCTTCGTGGAGAAGGTCCCGGTCGAGGAGCCGCCTGCCCAGGCGGAGGATCCCCGGCGCGGGCCTGCACAACCCCATCCCCACCTGCTCCACGGCCAGTTCTCGAGCCCCTCCGGAACGCGCGCGCAGCCACACGATCCCCAGGGCGCGCCTCCGGTTCGCTCCCAGCCCCTCAACGTCGCGCTACGCGCGTGGGTGCCGCAGGACCACGCCCGCCACCTCACCGCACACGGCCTGCACGTGATCGCTGCGGGGGGCGAGCTCACGAGCAGCCAGGCACGCAGGTACGGCGCACAGGTGCTGGTGATCTCCGCGGAGTGCCTCGGGTCGAACACCCACTTCCTGACCAACCCGCAGCTGCCAACGGTCTTCATCAGCTCGGAGGCGATCCTTGCACCGCCGCGGCCAGGCGTGGTCTACGCGAAGGATCCGCTGCGCGCCAGCGAGATGGCCTCGGCGGCATACGAGGCGTACGAGTCATGGGTGGAGGCGACGGGCACCACGCCCTGAATGCCGCTCTCAGACGCCGCGCAGTCCCTGCGAGCTGTAGGCGCGCTCAGCCTGGGAGCGCAGCTGGTCGTTCGCCATGATCGCGCTGGCGATGGCCTCGGCCTTCGGACCAGAGACACCCGAGGCTGCCTCGACCATCGACAGCAGCGCAGACTCGAAGCTCTGGTGCCGGCTCGCTGCCCGCCGCACCTCCATGCGGATGCGCTGGTCCTGCTCGGGCAGCTGCACCTGTGGCGGCTGCGGCGGCTGGACGTGCATCGGCACGACGTGTGCGGGAAGCCGCGGCCCCTCCGGCCCGGCGGTGTGCCCGGATACCTGTGCGCCCCCGGGAATGAGCGTGAACGGTCGCGGTCCGATCGATCCTGCATCGCCTTGCATGGTCTCCCCCTGTGCATGGTTGCCTGTGTCGCGTCGGGCATGGATGTACCCGTAGTGCGAGCCCAGGCAGGGCCCGTCACCGGCGCGAGGGGATCAGCCCCGCAGCCAGGTCTGGATGGCGCTTCGCTCCTCGCGGTTCATCGAGGAGAGGATGTCGAGGATCAAGGTCGCTTCCTGCATGCGCGTCTGGGCCAGCGCGACCTCGGCGGGATCGAGGTCCCGTCCCTCGGTGCGGGCCTTGGCCAGCAGGTTCTCGAAGTGGCGGCGGGCGTTCGACACGCCCTGGCCGGCAAACCCGAGCAGGTCCTTGAAGCTCTGGATCCCACCTTCACGGGCGGCCGTCAGCACGTTGTTGACGAGCCCGCCTCCCGGCGCCGGCTGCTGCGGAGCGAGCGTCGATGCCGAGTGGGCAGCCATCGAGTAGTTGGCTGCGACGTTCGTGCCGCCGGTGTTGGCGTCGGCGTTGACGAACCCCGTCGAGATCGCTGCGTTCCCGGTGGGAGTGGGCGACGTCGGCTGCGTCGGCGCGGCCGTGGTGCCCGGAACCCCGGTGGTGACAAGTGGCTGGCTGACTGCTGTGGTCATGGTGGGTGCCCCCCGATGTGGCGAGCCCTTCCTGCCGATGCCCCCGCTCCGGCTGGTCAGGCGTTCCTGTTGTCTGCCCGTCTATCGCCGTTGGCACCAGGGTTGTTTCAGCGAGCATGCGAATTCGTTGCAGGCGGGGCAGGATGCCGGCCGCGCAGGCGCACACCATGGCCGCAGCCGGACGCCGCGAGCGTCCCACGGGCACGGATGGCTTCCCGGACGTTCGGGGCACATGGACAGCGTTCCGACCACGCGAGACGGCCCGCCGCCGGGCTGCCGGATGGCACCCAGGCGACGGGCCGTTCAGGTCGTCACGCGCTGCTTGCTGCGAGCGTCAGGCGTCGCGCAGCAGCTCCTGCAGCAGCTGGTCCTCACGGTGCAGGTTCTGCACCGTGCGTGCAGTCAGCTGGTACGCGTTGGAGAGCTTGTTCATCTCGATCTGGAAGAGCGCGAGCTTGGCCGGGTTCTCGATCAGCTCGGGATCCGCCATGCGCGTCGCGTGGATGTGGGCGGCATCGGCCCATCCAGCCGCGATCTGGGCGAGGTGGTTGACGCTGGTCATGTCGATCTTGCTCCTGTGGGGGTGGGGGATGGAGGATCCGCGCCTGGGTCAGATGCTCCTGAGCGTGTCGTACGCGAACTGCCACTGCTTCTGCAGCAGCTCGTCCGCCAGGAAAGCCTCTGCGATGGCCGCAGCCTGGAGCGGGCCGCCCGGCGCGATCACCTCGAGCGCGGGCATCAGCGCATCGGCGGGATCGTCCATGACGCGGACGATGTCGACGAGCTCACGCTGCTGTGTGGAGCTGAGCTCGGCCAGCTCTGCAAGGAAGCGACCACGCGCTGCCTCGGGATCGACGGTGGCTGCGAGCTCGGCCTCGATGGACGCCCGCAGCTGCTGCACGTCCGGCTCGACGGCGGAGGTGGAAGCATGCGAAGGGGCACGGTGCATCGGCTCCTGGTCACCAAGGTGTGGTGCTGGCTCGTGCATCGTGCCCCTCCGGCTCTCGATTCTCGTGGCATCCAGCCCTCATGGCCGGATGCCGTGGTCACCGACTGCTGCTATCGCAGCCAGGTCTGGACCATTTCCCGCTTGGTGTCGTGGCTCGACTTGGCAAGCTGCGTGGCGGTGGAGTAGCGCTGCTGCTCCATCTGGTGCACCGCGACCTCTGCTGCCGAGACCTCCAGCCCCTCGGCCACGCGCTGGGCGAGCTCCCGGGTCCGGTTCGCACCGATCTGCTCGCGAACGTGTGCCACGTTCACCATCGAGCGGATCGGGTCACGCAGGTCGAACGGCACCTGGACGGTTGCCTGTGCATTTGCCTGTGGCTGTGCCATCCCCGGCTGTCCACCACCTGGAGCAACGTTCGCAGTGGGGGCCGGAGCCGTAGTCCCACCATTGCCCATGAGGTTGTTGACAGTCTGGTTGAGGTTGGCCGCCTGGGCCAAGAGAGCCTGAACGTCGCCCGCCATGTTTCCACGTCTCCTGTGTCGTCCCTACCACCAGGGTGCCCCACCGCGATTCCCCCGGCAAGCCCTGACAGCCGGCCCATCCCTAGACCGATCTACGTCCAATATGCGGGGGTCCCCGCAATCTGTCAAGGGGCAGGGAATGCGTCTGGCTCAGACGGCACGGGACATCATCCGCAGGCTCTTGTCCGCGGCATCGGTTGGGGCCTGGGCTGCGACCTTCTCCGCCTCCAGCACCGACTCGGCAACACCGGTCGGCAGGAGGATCGAACCGTCCTCGCCCCGCATGGCCTGGATGGGCTGTCCATCCCGCAGCGCGGCAGTGGCCTGGTCCATCACTCCCCGGATCCGCGCCGCCGCATCCTGGACCTGTCCGGCTGCCTCCTCGGCCGCCCGGGCCCGCCGCCGCTCATCGAGCTTGGCCGCAAATCCCAGGATCCCCAGCGGGGTGAACGGGGGAACGAGCGCAACGCCCCGCATGACGTCCGAGTCGAGGAACCCGCCGCCACCGAAGAAGCCCGCGTAGTTGAGCATGCTCGACAGCGAGAGGGCCGTGGTTGCGAGCCCCAGCGTGGATCCGACCACCGGAAGCGCCGACAGCCCGACGACCCCGCCACGGGCGAGCAGCGGCAGGGCCATCTGTGCCCCCATCGCCGATCCGCTGAGGAACGCCCCCAGCGCACCACGACCGTTCTTGGTCGTCAGGAGCGCCTCGGCTCCGTCCTGCTGGACGGTCATGCGCATCCGCAGCGCCCCAGCCACGACCGTCAGCACGCTACCGATGGTCTGCAGCGGAGCGAGGATCGGGGAGAGCGCCTGCAGGAAGCGGCCAACCCCGGTCGAGATCGACTGGCCCGCAGCCACCGCCGTCCCGGCCTGGGCTGCCGATGCGGCGCTACGCACCCCCTCCTGGACCAGCGCGGTGGGAGCTGGGTGCAGGGCTCCCGCAGCATCCTGCAGGATCGTCACGCCTCGCAGCGGGGTGAGGTTCCCCGAGAGCACCTCGCGACCGAGGGTCGCAGCAGTGGCGGCAGCCGACGTACCTGCCGCTGCGGCGCCTGACGCAGCACCACCAGCTGCGGATGCGGTGCGCGCCGCGCCTTCCACTGCAGCGGTCGCGCCGGCCGGGCCCGCCGACAGGCCCAGCAGGTTCCCGACGCCACGGGCAGCGGCCCGGGTCGGGGCCGTCGCCATGCTCATGAACTCCCCGAATGCCGGGAACGCCTCGGCGATCACCCGCACGTGCTGGGTCGCAAACAGGAGCCGCTGGAGCTCCATGCCCCAGTCGATCGCCTCGGCCAGGGGCCCCTGCCGCAGCCACTGCGGCAGCAGCTTTCCCCCTGTCTGGGCATCGATCATCCGAGCGAGGAAGTAGCCGCCCTGGATGGCCCCGCGATGCTGTCCGGTGAGCGGATCGGGCCCCTGGGCGAGCGAGCCGAAGTAGGTGCCGCCGTACCCGACCAGGCGCGCCATCGCACCGACCTGGGCCGACTTCGAGAACCACTCCGCGGTCCCCTGGAGCTGCTGGCGGGCCGCTGCCTGGCGCTGCTGCTCGGCGTGCTGCTCGACGTCCTCGGGGCTCGCTGGCACCATCCGGGCGACGAGCTCGCCATCCTCCCCACGCTGCATGGTGCGCAGGTAGGGACGGCCCTCGACCTGCACGAGCTCGCCCCGTGGCCCGTCCGCCTTCCTGATGTCGGCAAGGAACGCGGGATCGGCCACGAACTGTCGGGGCTCGCCCTGGATGCGGCCGGCACGGACGAGCCGCACGAAGAGCTGGCCGTCGCGGCGATCGGGCTCGGTCCGCGGCACGTAGACGGTCCCGTCAGCGGACACGACCGGCTGGCCCCAGCCCTGCCCGAGGTCCTTCGAGAGGGTCGCCAGCGCGGTGTCGGGATCGACGCCACGGGGCGCGCCGCCCGCGGCAGCATCAGTGGCGGCGGGCGGCGATGGCGGCGCAGGTGCTGCCGACGGGGCAGCAGGGCGGGCCGCCGGGCGGGCAGCATTCCCTGGCGATGCGGAGGCGGCAGCAGC
>SKUG01000147.1 GCA_007122215.1 Thermoleophilia bacterium
CCGTCCGCGGAACATCAGTCCGTGGTCGATCAGGCGGACCGTGCCTGCCTGGGCATCGAGCAGCGCGTTCTCGCCGTGGCGGTCGGAGTTGGCGATCAGGA
The DNA here is from genome assembly GCA_007122215.1 of Thermoleophilia bacterium. Lineage (GTDB taxonomy): Bacteria > Actinomycetota > Thermoleophilia > Gaiellales > SKUG01 > SKUG01. The sequence goes on from SKUG01000147.1 coordinate 102, forward strand.
TGTCGAAGGCCTGCGCGAGCTGCACGTCGATGCTCGCCCGCCGGGCAGCCTCGGCCGCGGGCATCTGCGGGTGGCGGGTCCGGTACCCGTCCCGCGTGAAGCGCTCGAGGTCGAACCCGTCATAGACCCGCTCGAGCATCGGGTTGCGGCCGGAGACGTACTCGATCGCGGCCGCGGCATCCGGCCGGCGCCCGACCCGCGGCACCAGGTGGTCGATGCCGATCGAGGCGGCAACCTCGTAGGCGAACCGCTCCTGGGCGCCACCCGCACGGATCGGCTTGAGCACTGCCGGCACGCGAACCCCGGGTTCCGAGGCGTGCTCGAAGGCGCGGACCTGCAGGGTGCCGTTGACGCCTCCGTGGACCCGGCCTGCACCACCCTCGAGGGGCGCCTCCTGGCCGCTCGTGAGGATCCGCTCGACCAGGGCCGAGGCCAGCTGTGGCCGCTGGGGATCAAAGAGCGATGCGGGGCGACGGGCGTCGATCGGCAGCTGCCCGGCCATCGGCACGGTGCCGCCCGCTCCTGGCGTTCGCTGCTGCCCGACCTGCACCGGTCACTCCCTCCCTGCCTGCCGACGGCACAGCCGGTGGGCTGGCGCGGCGGCACGCGCCCCTCGCGCGCGCCCGTCACCTGCTCATCGAGCTGGCGCCACCGGGCGTTGCAGCTGCCGGGCGCGGCAGGCTCCGGGCCCGGCGCGGCGAAGATGTGACCCTGCCATGAACGAGACCAACCTCGACAGGTACCAGGGCACCTACGCCTCCCGGATCGGGGGCATGCGCTCCTCGGTGATGCGCGACCTGATGGCGGTGATCGCCCGGCCCGAGGTGATCTCGCTCGCCGGGGGACTGCCCGAGACCGGCGCCTTCGAGCCGGGGGTGCTCGAGCAGGTGATGGGCGAGGTCTGCTCGGTCGACAGCGCCTCGGCGCTGCAGTACGGCCCCACCGAGGGCCGGGACGAGATGCGCGAGGTCATCCGGGAGGTGATGGCGCGCGAGGAGATGCACGTCGATGCGAGCCGGATCGTCGTCACCGCCGGCGGCCAGCAGGTGCTCGACCTGGTCGCGCGGATCTTCATCGACCCCGGGGACGTGGTGCTCGCCGAGGGGCCGACCTATCCCGGGGCGATCCCGGTCTTCCTCAGCTACCAGGCCGACGTGCGGCACCTGCCGCTCGATGCGGACGGGCTCGACCCGGACCGCGTGGCCCATGCGATCGCGCAGCTGCGCTCCGAGGGGCGACGCGCGAAGTACCTCTACACGATCCCGACCTTCCACAACCCGGGCGGGGTGAGCATGTCGCTGGAGCGGCGTGAGGCGCTGGTGGAGCTCGCCCGGCGGGAAGACCTCGTGGTGCTCGAGGACAACCCCTACTCGCTGCTGCGCTTCTCCGGCGATCCCCTGCCGACCCTGCGCAGCATGGACGACTCCGACACCGTCCTCTACCTCGGCACCTTCTCGAAGATATTCGCACCGGGGATTCGCCTGGGCTGGCTGGAGGCGCCGCCGGCGATCGGCGCGAAGGTCAACCTCGCCAAGCAGGCCGCCGACCTGTGCTCGTCGACGATGTCCCAGCACATCGTCGAGCGCTTCTTCCGCGACCACGACTGGGGCTCGTACGTCGAGCGCCTGGCCGGCGTCTACCGCAGCCGGCGCGATGCGATGGTCGAGGCGATCGGCCACCACTTCCCGGCGGGCACGACCTTCAACGAGCCCCAGGGCGGGCTGTTCATCTGGGCGACGCTACCCGCGGTGATCGACACCGGCGACCTGCTGGCACGCGCGCTGCAGGAGCAGGTGGCGTTCGTGCCGGGCGCGAACGCGTTCGTCACGCCGGGCCTGGGGACCTCCTCCATGCGCCTGAACTACTCCGCCGTGGACGAGGAGACCATCACCGAGGGAGTGGCACGGCTCGGACGGGTCGCACACGAGGCGCTCGAGCTCGCCCGCCAGCTCGGGCTCGACCAGGACGAGGCAGGCAGATGAGCAGGAAAGGCCCGGCACCACCCACCACAGGAACCCCACTGACGGTGGCCGTCCTCAGCGGCGGCGCGAGCTACGAGCGTGCGGTGTCGCTGCGCAGCGGCCAGCAGGTCCAGCACGCGCTGGAGGAGCTCGGGCACGAGGCGACGATCGTCGACACCGATGCCTCGACCGCCGCACGGCTGGGAGAGCTCGCCCCGGACGTGGTGTTCATCGCGCTGCACGGGGCCGGCGGCGAGGACGGCGCGATCCAGGAGCTGCTGGAGGCGCTGTCGATCCCCTACACCGGCACCGGTCCGGGCGCGGCCGCAACGACCTCGGACAAGGCGATCGCCAAGCGGCTGATCGCCCAGGCGGGGCTGCCCACACCACGGTTCCGCTCGCTGAGCGCGCGGGCGCTGCACGACCTGGGGGCAGCGGCACTGGTGGATCGGATCACCGACGAGCTCGGGCTGCCGCTGGTGGTCAAGCCCGCGGTGGGTGGCTCGGCGCTGGGGGTGCGCTTTGCCCACGAGCCGGCAGAGCTGCCGCGGGCGATCATGGGCGCGCTCTCCTACCACGACCACGTGCTGATCGAGCAGCACGTGGCGGGCGTGGAGCTGGCCGTGACGGTGGTGGGCACCGAGGATCCACGGGCGCTGCCGGCCGTGGAGGTCACCCCGGTGGGCGATGGCTCGTACGACTTCGATGCCCGCTACACCCCGGGCGCCACGACGCTGACCTGCCCGCCGGCCGAGCTGGACCCGGCAACGCTCGCACGGGTCGGAGAGACCTGCATCGCCGCCTACCGGCTGCTCGGCGTGCGCGGCTACGGACGCGTGGACCTGATCCTGGATGCGGACGGCATGCCGCAGCTGCTGGAGGTCGACACGGTGCCGGGGCTGACCCCGACGAGCCTCACCCCGATGGCGCTCTCGGCGGCGGACATGACCCTCGCCGACCTCGTTGCCGAGCTCCTCGCAGATGCCCTGGAGCGCAGCGCCGGCACGCGCTGAACGCCGCGCGTTCGACACGCGGTACCAAATTCCTTCCCGCCGATGTTTGGGGACGACCCGCACGGGGCATAACCCGTACAGGTCGGGCAGGACGCACCTGCCACATCACACGAGCAGCACCACATACGCCGGCAGCCGCGCACCACGGCACCACCACAGGTCCAGGCCCCACGGGCCCATCGGACCCGCCGGCACCCCAACACAGCACCCACACGTTCCTGACGATTGTGCGGTGCGTCCTCCCGGCCTACTACCTGCATCTGCTGCGGATGCAGCGCCCACCGCCCGCCACCTGAGGAGCCATCGTCCATGCCTGCACCCGAACGCCCGATCGTCGCCTTCTTCGCATCCGAGACCTGTGGCCACTCCCGCCGCATGGACAGCGTCATCGAGCACTTCGCACGCCTGCACCGCGACACCGTGCGCATCGCGAAGGTCGTCGTCGAGGAGCGCCCGGACCTCGCCGCTCGCTTCGACGTCACCGAGGCCCCCACGATCCTGCTGCTGGACTCGGTCACCGAGGTCGCGCGCCTCACGGGCCGCCAGACCCTGCCGATGATCCGCGAGGCGCTCGAGCCGCTGCTCGAGGCCGCCCCGACCCCCGAGGCCGCCCTGGCCTGACCGGCAGTCGCCCGGAGCCTGACCCGCACCCCACCCAGCGCTCCCGCACGCTCCCATGCCCCAGCGGCCTGCCCGAAAAGGTACGCGCTGCGTACCTTTCGTGCACACCGAACTCGTGACGCTGTCACCCTGCCAAGCGTCCGCGGCGCGGCACCCGTCAGCTGCCTGCGGGCACGCGCAGGGACTCGATGGACTTGGCGCGGCCGGTGGTCGGGTCGAGCTCGACGAGGATGCCCTCGAGCTGCACCCCACCGTCGGCGACGTCGAAGCGCGCGCCGATGCCGGTGGTGAAGCGGCGCAGGATGATCTCCTTCTGCACGCCGATCACCGAGTCGTGCGGACCGGTCATGCCGATGTCGGTGACGTAGGCGGTGCCGCCGGGAAGGATCCGCGCATCGGAGGTCTGCACGTGGGTGTGGGTGCCGAACACCAGGCTCGCGCGGCCATCGAGCAGGTGGGCGAGCGCGACCTTCTCGCTGGTGGCCTCGGCGTGCACGTCGACGATCACGAGGTCGGTCTGCCGGCGCGCCTGGGCGATGAGCTCCTCGATCACGGTGAAGGGGCTCGCGCCGGCCTCGATGAAGAGCGAGCCGAGCACGTTGATCACCGCCACCGCGGGCAGGCCCTCGACCTCGACGATGCAGCTGCCGCGTCCGGGCGCGCCGGGCGGCAGGTTGGCCGGGCGGATGATCGGCACCGACTCGTCGCGCAGGGTGTCGTGCGAGTCGCGCTGGCGCAGCGCGTGGTTGCCGAGGGTGATCACGTCGACCCCGGCCGCGAGCAGGCGCCGCACGCCGCGGGCGGCGATGCCGACACCCTGGCGGGCGGAGTTCTCGCCGTTGCAGACGACCAGGTCGACCTTGTGGCGCTCGCGCAGGCCCGGCAGCAGCTCCTCGACGACCGACAGGCCCGGATCGCCCACGACATCGCCGATGCACAGCACGCGCATCGGGATCAGAACCCGCTCATCGGGTCGGCCACGCGCAGCACGTGGATCGAGACGTGGTCGCCGCCGTCGTTGGTGTAGCGCGCCAGGGGCTGCTCGAGCACCTCGGCGGTGCCGACCACGTCGCCGAGGAAGGTCAGCCCCTCCGACACCGTCTGGCCCACCGCGAGCTCCTCGGAGGGGTCGACGTTGCGCACGATGACCACGGTCTCGAGGTCGCCCGGGGGCTGGATCTGGATGGCGGCGCCGTGGGGCTCGTCGTCGATCAGGTTGGGGGCGATCGCCACGATCGTGCCGCTGATGGGGGCGTAGACGTCCGCGCCGGGCAGCGCGCCGACCTGCACGGAGTTCGGGGTACCGCGGGTGAGCATCGAGTAGCGCAGGCCGGTCGGCGGCTCGGTTGCCAAAAAGCGCCGCACGATGCGCGACAGCCGGCCCGCATCCAGGGGGGTGCCGGAGGGCCGCAGCAGCAGCGCCTCGGACGAGTCCATGGTGTCATAGCCGATTGCGGTGATCGCCGAGCGGTGGATGGGCACCTGCAGGTGCAGCTGGTCGCGCTCGTCACGGGCCAGGCGCATCGGCTCGGGAGCCCCGGTGCGGCCCTCCGAGAGCGCCACCGGACGCGCCTCGGTCACCGGCACCGGCGCGGGCATGGTCGCAAGGCGCAGCCCCACGGCGAGCATCGTCAGCAGCGGGATGCCCACCAGCAGCGCGAACAGCAGCGTGCGGCGCTGCTGGCTGCGGCGACGCTCGGTCTCGAGCGATGGCCCCATCGACTGCAGCGGCGAGCGCAGCGGCTGCAGCGCCGGCAGCGGCTGGGCAGCGCTGCGGGATCCTGCAGGGCGGCGGCGGGTCCCGGGTGGAGTGTCGACGAGGCCGGAGGGCATCTGGCCCGCAATCCTAGTGGAGTTCCGGGCCGGGGCGGCGCGCC
>SKUG01000178.1 GCA_007122215.1 Thermoleophilia bacterium
GAAGCTGACGCGGGCGGCGTTGACGACCGAGAGGTCGTCTGCCATCACATGGTCGAGCCGCACGAAGCCGTGGTCGAGCACGGCGGTGGCATCGTCGTCGGTGCGGGCGTCTGCTGCTTCCAGCGTGATGGTCGAGCTCATGGGGGTCATGCTAGCGGACGCTCCAGCGTCATCACGGCGTCCCGAGCCGCACGACCTCCCCCGTGCGGTCACTCATGTAGAGCTCGAGCAGGGTGCTGGTCACGGCGCTGGCGGGGATGAAGCCGTGGCGGGCGCCCGCGCCGGGCTGGTGCTCGGGGCCAGAGCCGTCGTCGAGGTCGGCCGGGAGCCGGACGGTGGGGGGGCTGATGGCGTTCACCCGCACGCGCCCCTCCCATGCCTGGGCCAGCGTCCGGGTGACGTTCTCGAGCGCGGCCTTCGCTGCCGAGTGCGGCGTGTAGGCCGGCCAGCCCTCCGGGGCGCTGTAGTCGCTGATGTTCAGCACCATCCCCTTGGTTGCGACGAGCGTCGGATGCGCGGCCTGGGCCATGAAGAACGGTGCGCGCGCACCGAGGTCAAGCTCGAGGTCCCAGTCCTCGTGCGTGGTGCGCTCCGGCGTTCGGCGAAGGAACGCGCTCGCGTTGTTGACGAGCAGCGACAGGTGCCCGCCGGTGAGCTTGAGGGCATCGCCGACGATTCCCTTGGCCGTGAAGGCCTGGGTGAGGTCCCCGCTCACGATCCCGGCACAGCGATCCCCGACCGTCGCTGCAGCCTTCTCTGCTGCCACCCGATCGCGGCTGTGCAGGACGATGGTGAACCCTGCTTCGGCAAGGTCCCTGGCGATCGCGAGCCCGAGCCGTCGGGCGCTGCCGGTGACCAGTGCGGTGTGGAGTGCCATGCCCGTGCCCTACCCCGTCCGGACGGGCTTCCACACCCCGTGCGGCCCTCGCGTGACGTCCGAACGACGCCCGAACGTTGACGCGCCCGCACGCGAGTCCTACGCTGGAGGCATGGGATTCCTCGCAAGAATGGGCTCATGGCTCGAGGGCGGTGACGGGCTCGCCGACCCGGCCGAGATCCACATCACCCAGATCGGTGATGAGGTCTACAACGCGCACGCACCGGGCGCGACGGCCAACTGCGGGCCCAGCGCGGTGATCATGGCGATGCGCCTGGTGGGCGCAGCCATCCCGGGCGAGGACCGTTACCACGGCGAGGAGCTGATCTCCCACGTCCGGCAGCTCGCCACCGGCGAGGCGAACCGGCTGCGCGGAACCACCGCCATCCACCTGCTGCGGGTGCTGCGGCTGGCTGGCTGCGAGGGGCGCCAGCTCACCCACACCAAGGACATGCTGCGGGCCGTGACGCGCGGCGAGCCCGTGATCATGGGTGGCAACCCGGCCGTGCCCGGCACCTACACCGAGCGCTTCGACTACCTCGACATCCGCCGCTACGACAGCGGGCACTGGATCGTCGTGAGCCGCTTCAACCCCGAGACCCGGAACTTCATCGTCAACGATCCGCAGTCGACGATCGGGCCGATCGAGGCCACGGTGGACGAGCTCTACCGCTTCTCGTCCCGGGATGGCGGCATCGGCCTGGCAGTGCGACGGGCATGATGCTCCTTGCCCTGGTCGCAGCCGGGGGCGCGCTCGGCGCGCTCGCCCGATACGGCGTCGACAGGGCGGCCCTCGCGCTCGTCGGTGCCGGCCCGGCCGACGGGGCATTCCCGTGGGCGACCCTGGCCATCAACACCTCCGGGGCGATCATCCTCGCGGTGCTGCTTGCGCTCGTCCAGGCCAACGGGGGGATCTCCCAGCAGGCCTGGGCATTCCTGGCAGTGGGCATCCTCGGCTCCTACACGACCTTCTCCACCATGGCAGCGGACTCCATCCTGCTCGCGCAGTCAGGTGCCGTGTCCACGGCCGCTGCCTACCTGCTGGTCGTCCCGGCCGTGGGGCTCGGTGCGGCGATCATCGCGTTCGTGGCCACCCGCAGCATCGTGGCCTGACGAGCCTGGCTGGCTGCGATGCGGGGAGCCTGTCCTCGGCCCTGGTTCCGGTCAGTGTCCGAGGCGGTCGAGGAGGCCCAGCTCGTTCGCCGCAGCTGCCGCAAACGCCGCAGCTCCAGCGAGCCACGTCAGCGGATGGGGGATGAGCATGAGGGTGCCACCGGCAGCCGTCAGCGCGCCCCCGCGTCCGAGCTGGGTGTGTGCCAAGGCATGCATCGATCCCGTCATCCGCACCGCTCGGGCTGCGTCGATCACGCCGATCGCGGCGGTCAGCCCGTAGGCGCTGAGCCGCAGCGTCGTACGGAGGCGCTTGCCGACATCCAGCAGGCGTGCCGTCCCGGGGGTGGGAGACCATCGTCGGACGAGGCCGGGCAGCGAACGCTCGAGCGCCGGGCGGAACACCCCGCGTGACAGGATGGTGCCCCGCGCAACTCCGTCCAGCGCCATGCCCACGTACATGGGGACGTTGACGGCCGTCGGTGCCGAGGGCAGCGGCAGCGTGCGCGCAAGGACCGGCGCGACCAGCTCCACGGGTTCATCCCCCAGGACCGTGGTTGCGATCCGGATCTTGCCCGTGAGATCGCGCAGGTCCTCGCGGACCTCCAGGAGCGGGTCGGTGCGGGGCGCCGCCCAGGCAGCGGGCGTCACCTGCCTGGAGGGAAGCGGACCGGATGTGGCTGCGGCGTGCACCCCGGAATATCCTTGGATGGTGCCGCAGCAGTTGACGATTTCCGGTGCATCACGGCCGCGCACGGCCTGTGGCGCGCCCCATGCGGCCATCGTCCATGGGTGGGGGTGGTGGCCCGGCCGCTGGCGGTGTCAGGCAGGGCTGCTGCCGGCGAGCTCACCGACCATCCGCTCGAGGTCCCGCACGTTGCTCGACAGCAGTGACGGATCGAGCGCGCCCTCGGCCGACCAGGCCGCGTCGCGGATGGCCGTGCGGATCGGCTCGTAGGCCGTGTCGCGGTCGAGGCCGTGGTGCTCGACGATCGCGCTGGCCAGGCGACCGGGCGTGCGCTGCAGCGAGCCGCCCTGCAGGAGCGCATCGGCCCGGTCGAAGTTGTCGATGCGGCGCGTGTCGACCCCGCCCAGCCGAAGGATGCGGCGCATGGCATCGGTGTGCTCGCGGTAGGTTCGGAAGCGTTCCGGGTGGCGGCCGTGTGTGGGCAGGCCGAGCTTCTCGCCCGAGCGGCGGTGCCGGCCGGGCCACTCGGTCATCACCTGCGCGCTGGCCTCCTCGATCCAGCCGAGGCGGGTGTTGTAGGTGGCGGGGGTGGGAGCGGTCACCGAGTGCTCGACCTCGTGGCCGAGGACCTTCGCTGCCAGCGAGCCCCAGTCGCGGTAGCTGTCCGGGGTGCCGTCCCGGAAGTCGGCATCGCGCTGGTTGATGGCGCGGGAGACGGCACGGGTGACGGTTGGCCCCACGGCGATCATCCCGCCGTTGGAGGCCGCCGCCGGCCGGCGAGCGGTGCGCTGCAGGTAGTCCCGCAGGTCGGGCCCGGTGGGGAAGTACTCGCCGACGCGGCGCGGGCCCTCCTCGGGCTCGGGCATCCAGTGGGACATCACGGCGACGGCCTGCCCCACGGCAAACCCATCCCTGCCGGTGGAGAAGGCGATGCCGCCGAGGCGATCGACGCCCTCGCGTGCCTGGGAGACGCCCAGCACGCCCCGCACGACCCGCTCCCACTCGGCGCCCCTGGGCCCGGTGAGCAGCTTCGCGGCGGCAGCGGTCTGCGGAACCACCCGGCGGTCCTCCCACGAGCCGTTGCCCTCGAAGGTGAAGATCGGCTGGCGATCGAGGATGCTGCGCAGCGACCGGCCGTTGATGTCGATCTCGGCGTAGCGGCGCTCGGTTCGCAGCTCGCGAACGAGCCTCGTGACGTCCCCGGACACGTCCATGGTCCCTGCCTCCTGGTGGGGCGCCCCTCCCTGGGCGCGGTCCGCGAATCCTAGCAGGGCGGAGGAGGCCGGGGCGCTCAGCGGCGCGGTTGGGGAGCCTCGCCTCCGACGACGGTGTAGCGTCCGATCGGGCCGGTGGGAACCGGGTGGCCCGCAGCGAGGTACTCGGCCAGCGCGTCGATGTCGGCGCCCATGTCGTCGACGCGGTGCCCCTTCAGGAAGGCCGTGTAGTCCTCGCCGCCGCTTCCGAGGAAGTCGTTGACCGCAACGCTGTAGGTGCCGTTGGGGCGGAACGGGGTGCCGTCGTCGAGTTCGATCTTCACGATCCGTCGACCGGCCGGGCGGCTCATGTCGACGGTGACGCGCATGCCGGCGAGCTGCAGGTAGTCGGGGCTGTCCTCACGACCGATGAACATCTGCTCGAGCGCCTGGCGGATGTCCCGGCCCTTCATCTCCAGCAGCAGCACCCGGTTGCCGAAGGGCTGGACGTTGAAGAGCTCGCCCCAGGTGACCAGGCCGCCCTCGCTGAGGTTGCTGCGCAGCCCGCCCGCGTTCATGATCCCGATCTGGGCGCCGGCCTTCCAGCGCTGGGCCTCGGCGACGAGCGTTCCCATGGCGGTCTCCATGCCGCCGGGTGCGTACTCGCGGGTCACCGGGCCGGGCAGCTTCGAGACCTGGCGCTCGACGAGTGGTGCCACCATCGCCGCGAAGCCATCGACCATCTGCTGGATGGCCGGGTCCGGCTCGACCTCGCGCTTGTCTGCGACGACGGTGTGTCCGGCCGACTCGACGACGTCCCCGGTTGCGCGGTCGATGACCATGTCGATCACCCCGAGCCCTGCTCCATGGTGGCCGGACTGCACCACCCAGCGCCCGTCGACCTGGGCGGCGTAGCGCTTGTGGGTGTGGCCGCTGACCACGGCGTCGACCTCGGGGTCGAGCCGCTCGACGATGTCGACGATCTCGCCGGAGATCCCGTCACTGTCCTCGGCCGCGCGCCCGCCCTCGTGGATCACCACGACCACGGCGCGGATGCCCTGGGCCTGCAGCTCGGGGATGTAGGCGTTGATGGCCTCGGCGGGGTCGAGGGCCTTGAGGTTCGAGATGCCGCGGGCAACGGTGACGTTCAGCAGGTCACCGGTCACGGCCCCGACGATCGCGATCTTCACCCCGTCCTTCTCCACCACGTGGTAGGGCGGGAAGACCGGCTTGCCCGAGTCCCGGTAGACGACGTTCGCGGCGAGCCAGGGGTGGCGGCTGCCCGTCCATGGGGACTCGATGCCCTGCTCGCCCTCGGCCTTGGCGGTGGGGAGCGTCGGCCCCTTGGCCTGCTTCGCGGCCTCGTCGCCGAGCAGGATGCGGATGGTCTCGCGGAAGCCGCGGTCGAACTCGTGGTTGCCCAGCGATGAGGCATCGACGCCCATGGCATCGAGCACGCGGATGGTCGACTCGTGCCGCAGCAGCGAGGAGATCGGGGGGGCTGCACCGATGGCGTCGCCGGCGTTGAGCAGCAGTGAGTGTCCCGGGGCCTCGGCCCGCAGGCGCTGTACCCACGCCGCCAGGTGGGCTGCGCCGCCGATGGGGACGCCGTCCTCCTCGTAGCCGGTGTCGTCGAGGCGTCCGTGCAGGTCGTTGATGCCGATCAGCCGCACGGCGACGGTGGCCTGGGGAGTGCCGTC
>SKUG01000283.1 GCA_007122215.1 Thermoleophilia bacterium
GAGGTCCTCGACCCCGGCGGACGGGTCATCGCGACCGGGACCGTCGGGCCCACGGGCCAGGTGGAGCTTCACCTGCCGGCCCTGGCACCGGGCACGCACACGGTTCGCATCTCCCACCCCGAGCTGACCGACATCGAGCGGCAGGTCGATGTCAGCTGAGGCCGTCAGTGAGCTGGCAGCAGCGATTGCCAGCGCCCGGCATGCCGTCGCCCTGACCGGTGCGGGCATGTCCACCGAGAGCGGCCTGCCCGACTACCGCGGCCCCGACGGGCTCTGGCGCAATCGACGGTTCGAGGAGCTCGCGAGCATCCAGATGTGGGCCCGGGAGACCGTCGAGTTCTGGGAGTTCTACCGCATGCGGCTCGCCCACCTGTGGGACGCATCGCCCAACCCGGCCCACGAGGCGCTGGCATCGCTCGCTGCCCGTGGGCTGCTGGCCGCGATCGTCACCCAGAACGTCGATGGCCTCCATGCCGCCGCGGCGCTGGACGACACGCCCATCCACGAGGTCCATGGCACCCTGGCCCAGGCATGTTGCCTGGCCTGCGGGGCGAGCCTGCCGATGGACCAGGCAGGGTCGCGGGCGGCGACCAGCGCAGACGGCGTCCCCCGCTGCGACTGCGGAGCTGCGCTCAAGCCTGGCGTCGTGCTGTTCGGCGAGCAGCTCCCGCCCGCATTCGACGCGGCCCAGGTCGAGGTGGGACGCTGCGACCTGCTGCTGGTGTGCGGGACCTCGCTCGCCGTGTGGCCGGTGGCCGGGCTCGCCGACGTGGCATCCGCACAGGGGGCGCGGATCGCGGTGGTCAACGTCGGCGAGGGTGCCGCAGACGACATCGCCGACATCCGCATCGAGGGTCGGGTCGGCGAGGTGCTGCCACGCGTGGCGGACCTCGCCATCACGCTCCGGTGACCGCGCGGCCCGAACCGGACCAGTCGACGGTTGCCTTTTCCCGCGCGGGGTACAACCCCGGTACTGCAGGCTCACCGGCACGCACCGCATGCGACTGTACCTCCTCGACAGCTCGACCCACCAGGACAGCCCGTTCCGCCGCCCCGGCGTGCTGGACCGCATCGCCCCGTTCCTGGCCATCTACGTGCTGTCGATGCTGGCCCTGCTCCTCCAGCGGCCGCTGGTCCACGCGGAGTTCGCCCTGCTGGCGATCGGGGTGTTCGTGCTCGCTGCGGCCTGTGTCGCCGGGCTGCCATGGCATCGGCTTCCCCCGTGGATGGACCTGCTGCCACCCACCATGATGTTCGCGTTCACGGCGCTCGTTCGCCATGCCTATGGCGGCACGGAATCACCGCTGGGCGTGCTGCTGCTCCTGCCGGTCTTCTGGCTCGCGCTCTACGGGACCATGCCCCAGCTCATGACGGGGATCTTCCTGCTCGGGGCAACCCTCGTTGCGCCCGTCTTCCTGGTGGGCGCACCGATGTATGGACCGGCCGACCTGCTGCGTGCCGAGCTCTGGCTGCTCGCAGCAGGCCTGCTGGGGGTTGCCATGCACCAGCTCGTGGCCGAGGTACGCTGGCATGCGCGACAGTGGGAGCTGCGCGCCCACACTGATCAGCTGACGGGCCTGCCAAACCGCAGCGCCGTCGAGTCCGTGCTGGAACGCGAGCTCTCACGCCACGATCGTTCCGGGGCCCCGCTGGCCGTTGCCTTCCTCGACCTGGACCGCTTCAAGGACTTCAACGACGCCCATGGCCACCACGCCGGTGACGACCTGCTCGCTGCTGCCGCCGGGGCATGGTCGGGACAGCTGCGTGCGGCAGACGTCCTTGGGCGAATGGGCGGCGAGGAGTTCGTCGTGGTCTTCCCCGAGACCGATGTCGAGGCGGCAGTGGAGACGCTGGAGCGGCTACGGCTCGCCACCCCGAAGGGGCAGGACTTCTCGGCCGGCGTGGCCCGTGCCCGACCAGGCGACACCCCGCTGGGACTGCTGGCACGGGCAGATGAGCGCCTCTACGAGGCCAAGCGCAGCGGCCGGGGCCGCACGGTGTCGGGCACGCGCCCGTCACTGCCGGTGGCGGCCAGCCCCCGGCTCGTGGCCACGGTCATCGACCTTGGCGATGCCCCGTCCGGGGTGCCGGCCGTCGAGGGCCCCTCAGTCCGCGGCGAGCCCGGCGTGCCGGATGCCCGCCAGCCGCGCCGTGTCGAGCTTCCATGAGGTGAGCTCACCGGGATGGGCGTCGGCAATGCGCTCGTGCCCGCACGCCCGGGCCAGCATCGCAACGACGCTTGCCGAAGCACGCAGGAAGCGCTCGACGCGCTCGGCTGCCAGGTCGACGTCCAGCCTGCGGCGCAGCTCCGGATCCTGCGTCGCGATGCCGGCCGGGCACTGGTTCGTGTTGCAGATGCGCGCCCCGACACAGCCGGCGGCCTGGATGGCGGCGTTGGCCACGGCCACGGCATCGGCACCGAGCGCGAGGGCCTTGTAGACCTCGTCCGGCAGGCGGATGCCACCCGTCGCGACCAGGGTGACGTCACTGGCGCCGTGGGCATCCAGGAAGCGGCGTGCACGGGGAATCGCGGCCATCAGCGGCAGCGAGATGTTGTCCCGCACGAAGGTCGGGGCTGCGCCCGTACCGCCCCCTCGCCCATCGACGATGACGTAGTCCGCACCAGCCTCGAGGACGAACGCGAGGTCCTCCTCGAGCCGGTTGGCACTGAGCTTGAACCCGATCGGGACGCCACCGCTGGCCTCGCGGACGCGCCCGGCCAGCTCCGCGAAGTCCCCTGGCGTTCGCAGGTCGGCAAACGCTGCCGGGGAGACGACCGCCGTCCCGGGCTCGACGCCACGGACCTCGGCGATCTCGGGCGTGACCTTGCTGGCGGGCAGGTGACCGCCCACCCCCGTCTTGGCCGCCTGTCCGCCCTTGAAGTGGAAGGCCGCGATCGAGCTGAGCACCTCGTCGGTCATCCCGAACTCGCCACTGCCCAGCTCGAAGAGGTAACGCTCGTTGGCGGCGCGCTCGGCATCCAGCGAGCCGCCCTCTCCCGAGCAGGTTGCCGTGCCGGCCGCGGCGCTGCCACGTGCCAGCGCGACCTTGGCCTCTGCCGAGATCGCACCGAAGCTCATGTCGGAGACCATGATCGGCATGCTGATGTGCAGCGGGCGCGCGGCGCGGGGACCGATCACGACCTCGAGGTCGACGGGGTGGTCGTCCTCGAGCGGCCGGGTGGCAAGCTGTGCCGGCAGCAGCTGGATGTCGGCCCATCCGGGCAGCTCTGCGCGGGGCACGCCCATGGCTGCCGATGGCCCATGGCCCTCGACCCCCCGGGTGGCGAGGGCGTGGACGAGCTCGAGCGTGGGCTCCTCGTCGGTGTTGCGCGGCGCAGGCGGAGCATCGGCGGCCCCGCTCCCGCCGGACGCCTGCGGTGTGGCATCCTCGCCGTCCCCCTCGGCAGGCAGCGAGGAGTGGGAGCCATCGCAGTAGGGCGGGTTGGAGGTGTGCTTGCAGCGGCACAGCGCCCGGGAACCATCCTCCTCCGGGGAGAACTCCAGCGGGGAGAAGCCGGTGCCCGCGTGTGAGCCGTCACAGAATGGCTGGCTCGCCGAGCGGCCGCAGGTGCACCACCAGTAGGTCTCCCCCGCTGTGAGGTCGACGTTGGTAGGCGAGCGATCGGCGATCGTCGGACGCTCGTCGGTCATCGCTCAGGCAGCCTCGTCGGCAGCAGCGTCACCGGTGATCCATGCCTCGAGCTCCTCGATGGGGATCAGGCCGCCGTGCCGGTGGACGACCGTCCCCTCCTCATCGAGCATCACGAAGAAGGGGGTGCCGGTCATCCCGAACGCCGAGGATGCGGTGTTGAGCTGGTCGTCGAGCAGCACCGGGGCCATCCAGCCCTCCTCCTCGAGCCACTGCTGCGGCGGGTACTTGGGCTGTCCCTCGCGCGTCATGGTTGCCATCGACAGCACCTGTGCTCCCTCCGGCGGCGTGTCGCCCCAGCGCGCCACGAGGTCCTCCACCTCCGACTGGCAGTGGGGGCACCAGTGGGCGAGGAAGACGATCACCTGGGCCCGGCCGGGCTCGCCGATCGTCATCGGTCGGGCATCGACGCCCATCATCTGCCCCTCCACCACGGGGGCCGTCATCCCGACGGCAGGATCGGTCTCGGCACCGGTGAACTGTGGCAGCGAGTCCCCGGTCACGGTGACCTCACCGAACGATGGTCCGAGCTCGCTGGCCTGCTCGTCGCCCGGGGAGCGGTTCTCGGCGATCGCGATCACCGCGACGACGACCGCGATGGCCAGCACGATGCCGCCAACCACCCAGAATGCCGTGAGGTCACGCCCCTCGGCTGCCTTGCCGCCTGATCCCTGTCGTGCCATGGCTGCTCGTCCTCCCCTGTGGACCTGCGTGTGCGTGCCGGCCCCGTGGAGGGACCAGCGACTCCGATGCTACCTGCTGCTGCCGCTACCGTCGGACGACACTCGCCCGAGCCGCTCGGCCCGGCGGTCGAGCAGCAGCAGCGCGATGACGGCCGCGAACGCCGTCAGGGCGAGCATCGGGATCGTGATGTAGCCGAACTCGTTGAGGAAGCGCGCAGTACACGGGGCCGAGGCATCGCAGGAGACCGCCGACTGGTCGGGGAAGACCTGCAGCTGGTAGTGGTAGGCGGCGATCGCAGCGCCGATGCCTGCCAGCGGCAGGGCGTAGGGCCGCACGTCCCGGTCGTTGCGGACGGTTGCAATCAGCAGCACGAGCGCCAGCGGGTACATGGCGATCCGCTGGTACCAGCAGAGCAGGCACGGGGTGTACCCGGCGACCTCCGAGAAGTAGAGGCTGCCGAGCGTGGCCACGGTGGCCACCCCCGCTGCCAGCGGCAGGGCCGAGTCGCGAAGGCCCGCGGCAAGGCCGTCGAGGACGCGGCGCGGCCAGCCGAGGACGTGGCTGCCCCCCCAGGCAAGGGCCAGGGCGACGAGGGCAGCCTGGACCAGCACGGCAAGGATCGCAAGGATGAGGGTGACGGCCTCGTTCATCTGCTGATGCTTGCCCGCCTGTACCGGCTTTCATGCCCGCAGGGCGCGTCAGTCACCGACCGCCTCGGCCCAGCTGACACCACGCACGTCGGATGGGTCACCACCCTGCTCGAGCAGGAAGCGGTTGACGTTCACGGGCCACGCGAGGTTCAGGCCAGTGGGGTCGTTCGCTGCGCCGACCGGAGCGTACCTGCCATGGATTGCGGAGACGCTCGTGAGGCCGCGGTCGAGGTAGCCGCTGCGCAGCCCGCGGGTGACGGCCTCGATCCCGTCGGCCCAGCTCGTGAACCGGAAGGGACCGTCCGGGCAGCCCCACCCCCACGCGTTGTACGGGGCACACAGGTGCCGGCCGAAGCTGCTCTCGGCCCCGGCGATCGCCACGAGCAGCCGCGGGTCGATGCGCCAGCGCAGGCCAGACTCGAGGAACGCCATCCCGCTACCGGCCATCGCCGACCCCTGGCTGGCGAGGTAGGCATCGATCCGATCGGCCGACACCCCCGCGGTGTGTGGCCCGCCGAAGCCGTGGATGACCTGGCTGGGATCGATGTCGGACGGCACGGGCGC
>SKUG01000110.1 GCA_007122215.1 Thermoleophilia bacterium
CGCTTCACCCTCGACGCGATGCCCGGCAAGCAGATGGCCATCGACGCCGACCTCAACGCCGGACAGATCACCGACGAGGAGGCCAGCCGCAGGCGCGTCGCCATCCAGCAGGAGGCCGACTTCTACGGGGCGATGGACGGTGCCGCCAAGTTCGTCAAGGGCGATGCGATCGCCGCGGTCATCATCACCCTGGTCAACATCATCGGTGGCATCGCGGTGGGCACCCTGCAGCGCGGGATGTCGATCGGCGATGCCGGCCGCACCTACTCGCTGCTGACCATCGGCGATGGCCTCGCCGCGATGATCCCGGCGCTGCTGATCTCCACGGCGACCGGCATCATCGTCACCCGAGCGGCCAGCGAGGGCAACCTCGGCACCGACCTCTCCGAGCAGCTCACCCGCTACCCGCGGGCGATCATGATCGTCGCCGGCGTGCTGATGGCGCTCGGGCTCGTGCCCGGCCTGCCGCTCGGCCCGTTCATGGTGCTGGGCCTCGCGATGGGCGCGCTGGCCCTGTGGCTGATGCGCCAGGCTGCCGCGATGGCCGAGCAGGCGCTGCTGCAGGTCGAGCCCGAGCCCGACGACGGCGCGCCGACCATCGAGAACGTCCGCAACCTGCTGCCGCTCGACACCCTGGAGCTGGAGATCGGCTACGGCCTGATCAACCTCGTGGACGAGGAGCAGGGCGGCGACCTGCTCAAGCGCGTCTCGATGGTGCGCCGCCAGATCGCGCTGGACACCGGGATCGTGCTGCAGCCCATCCGGATCCGCGACAACGTGCAGCTCGGCTCGCACCAGTACGCGGTGAAGCTCAAGGGCAACGAGATCGTCCGCCACGAGCTGATGGCCGGGCACCTGCTCGCGATGAACCCCGGCGATGCCGACCCGTCGGTCGAGGGCATCGAGACCACCGAGCCGGCATTCGGGCTGCCCGCGCTGTGGATCCCGGCGGCGGCACGCGAGCGTGCGGAGACCCTCGGCTACACGGTCGTCGACCCGGCATCGGTGATCGTCACCCACCTCACCGAGGTGATCCGCCAGTACGCCGCGGAGATCCTCTCCCGCCAGGATGCCCAGCAGCTGCTCGACACCCTGCGCGAGCGCTACCCGGCACCGGTGGACGAGCTCGTGCCGGACGTGATGACCGTCGGCGAGGTCCAGCGGGTGCTGCAGGCGCTGCTGGCCGAGTCCGTGCCGATCCGCGACCTCGTGACGATCGTCGAGACCCTCGGGGATCGGGGCCGGGTGACCAAGGACGTCGGGATGCTCGCAGAGTACTGCCGCCAGGCCCTCGCCCGCACCGTCACGCGTCCCTACACGAACCCCGACGGCACGATCGTGGTGCTGACCCTGGATCCCACCATCGAGGCCGAGCTCTCGGATGCCGTGATGCAGACCAACGAGGGCTCGTGGATCAACCTCAGCCCGGAGCGTGTCCACCAGCTGATGACGGCGTTACAGGGAGAGGTCGAGCGGGTATCACAGTCGGGGATCAGCCCGGTGGTCCTGTGCTCGGCGAAGGTCCGTCGGCACCTCAAGCAGCTCACCTCCCAGGCGCTGCCCAAGCTGCCGGTCCTCTCCTACAACGAGATCCAGCCGGAGATTGAGATCCGCACGATAGGGATGGTCAGCACATGAGGATCAAGACGTTCCAGGGCCGCACGATGGAGGAGGTCCTCCCGCAGATCCGGGACGAGCTCGGCGACGATGCCGTCGTGCTGACCCAGCGCCAGGTCATCAACGGCGGCATCGGCGGCTTCTTCGGCACGCGTATGCTCGAGGTCGTGGCCTCGGACACCATGCCCAGCGACGAGGAACTCGTCGAGCTCGAGCGCCGCTACGTCGGCTCGGGTGACGACGCGGGCGATGGGTCGGCTGCCCCTGTCGACGACACCTCGTGGCAGGCTGGGTCGGACAGCTCCCCGTCGCGCTCCCGCGCCCGGCTCGACCTCACCGACGGCGGTGACGTCGCCCTGCCCGACCCGGTGGCGGCAGCACTTGCAGGTGACCCTGCCAACGCCAACCGCGCGGCAGCCACCAACGCCGCGGTGCAGGCCATGGCGACTCCTGCTGGAGGGGAGCCCGCACCTGATCCGTCGATGGGACTCGCCCCGCTGGAGATCCCCGATCGCTCGGCGACCGTCGCGGTGGCAACCCCGGCGACCTCGGAGCGATCGGCAACGGCCGTGCGGGATGCAGCGATCGGCAGCGATCCGGTTCGCGAGCGGGCATCCGAGGCCCTGGCCGCCGCCACCCGCGAGCTCAACCGCCAGGGCGCCGAGACGGGCCGGCCGCTGGTGGCCACGACGATGGACGCTGCCGACACGGGCACCGAGGCCATCGCCGAGCCGGCCGATGCGCCGGGCCAGCCTGTCCCACACACCGCAGATCCTGCTCCGGCAGGGCCGGATCACGCCCCCGCAATGGCGCGCGTCGAGCCAGCCCCGCCACACCTCCCCGCCCCGGCCTCGCGGTCCGGGCGGCTGGCGACGCGGCTGCGCGAGCGCCTGCAGGAGGTCGAGGCAGAGGTTGCCGCGGCAGGGGTCGATCCCGCCATCGCGCAGGCGATCACCTGGCACCTCCTGACCCACCGGATGGCCTTCAGCCCGGGTGGGGACGTGCGCAGCCAGGCCCGGATGGCGCTGATGGACTTCCTCCCGGCAGCCGGCGGCTGGCCGGCCGGGACACGCCAGCACCGGATGGCGATCTGTGGCCCGTCCGGGGTGGGCAAGTCCACGCTGGTGGCCAAGCTCGCCGAGACCTACGAGCGCCAGGCGGGGCTGCACGTCGGGGTCGTCGTGGTCGATCCACGTGCCGGCAGCACGGGCTCACTGTCGCTGCCACGCCCCCTGGCCGAGCGCCCGCACATCGACGTGCGCACGGTCGCATCGACCGAGCAGCTGCAGTACGTGCTCGAGCGCTGGACCGACGCCGACCTGGTCATCCTCGACACCCCGGGCAGCACCTACGGTGACGATGCGGACCTGCAGCTCGTGCAGGCCTGCTGCGCGGTCGCGGCCGTGCGTGACGTGCATGCAGTCGTGCCGCTGGCCACCACCGAGCGCGAGGCCGCGGCGATCATCGACCGCTACGCAGGCCTGGGCGTGACGGCCATGGACGTGACCAAGGTCGACGAGAGCCGGTACCCCGGACAGCTCGTGAACTTTGGTTTTCGGCTCCGGCTGCCGATACGTTTCCTGTCGGACGGCCCAACCGTCCCACGGGGCATCACCGCCGCATCGGCGCTGTCGATGGCGGAGATGGTCCTGCCCTACACGAGCGAGCGAGGCTGACGTGCCAGTACCAGCAACACCACTCCCGCGCCTCAACCAGCGTCTCGAGGTCGCCCTCGACACGCGCGGCAGCGCGCAGTACTTCAGCAAGCTCATGGAGGAGACCTCCGAGTCGCTGCGCATCTCCCAGCCCGAGATGCAGGGAATGCTGCTCGACCTGCGCGAGGGCGAGCCGATCCGCGTCTGGTACACCCAGTCGGGCGGCTACTGGTGCCTGCAGTCGACGGTGCTCGGCATCCACGAGCAGGCCGGTGAGACGATCGTGGAGGTCGCCCGGACAGGAAAGGTCCGCCGCGCCCAGCGCCGCAACCACGTCCGCGTCGACGTCTCGCTGCTGCTGCATGCCGAGCGCCCCGGCGAGGATGGCGAGGCTGCCGAGCGCATCTCGGCGGTGACCCGGAACATCTCCGGTGGCGGGGTGTCCTTCCGCTCGAAGGAGCCGTTCGAGGAAGGGGAGGTCATCAGCCTGGGCTTCTACCTGCCCCAGCACGGGGGGGACATCTCGAGCAAGGCGAAGGTCGTCCATACCCGGCCTGATCCCGACCGGCCCGACCACTACGTCGTGGCCTGCATGTTCCAGCGCATGGCGATCTCGGATCGCGAGCGCATCATCCGCTTCCTGTTCTTCCGCCAGCGTGAGCTGGCCGGACGCCGAAAGGTGCTCACGCGATGAACATGCCGTCGTTCCAGCCATGGTACGCCAGGGTCCGCATGGTGCGGCTCTGGCTGGCCATCATCACCTTCATCGTCGTCGCGGCGATCGCTCGCGGGCAGGGCTTCCAGTGGGACGAGAGCCTGATGAGCGCCGTTGCCGGTGCCGTGGTCGCATTCTTCATCGGCTGGGCGGCGAGCCTCTGGATCTTCGCGGAGCTCTACCAGGTCCAGGTCCGCCGGGCCGAGGACGAGCTGCGCGAGCGCGAGGAGCGCCGGCGCGAGCAGCTGCGCGAGCTCACCGAGTCGCGCAGCAACGCGATCGCAGCCGGCGACTACATCCCGGGCATCGACGATCAGCCCATCCCCGGTGACGAGGACGTCGGCAGGGCTGCCTGATGGTTGAGTTCGTGCCGCTCGACACCAGCATGCGCGTCGCCGCTGCGGGTGCGGCGGCCGCACCGCGCCTGGCGGTGCGCAACCGCTTCCATGCGCGACTGGACGAGGTCCAGCGGCCTCGGGATCGACGCCCGCGGCAGGATGCCGACAGCTGGGAGCACGCCTCGGGGGAGGAGCCATCGGCGTCGCACACCCACCTTCCCACGTCAGCCTCGCCGCACATGGGTGAGGTTCTCGTCCCGCTGGGGTATAGGCCGGATGGAACACCTGCCGACGCAGGAGGCGATACCGATCCGGCACAGGGCCACATCGATTTCGTTGCCTGAGTCTTCAGGAGTTGGCAGGTTCGCCGATACCGTGAGCACATGAGCATGGACGACACCATTGACATCCGCCCCACCGTCGCCGCCGACGAGGCCGTGACCACACCCAGCGCAGCCGTTGCCGTGCGCGGCGACGCCATGCCACGCTCCGGTCTCGACCTGCTGCACACCTACGTGGGCCAGATCGATGACGGGCCGCTGCTGACCCGCGAGGAGGAGCAGTTCCTCGCACGGCGCAAGGATGCGGGATCCGTCGAGGCACGCGACCGACTGATCGAGTGCAACCTGCGGCTGGTGATCTCGATCGCCCGTCGCTACCAGAACAACGGCGTGCCGCTGCTCGACCTGATCCAGGAGGGCAACCTCGGCCTGATTCGCGCGGTGGAGAAGTTCGATGCCGAGCGCGGATTCAAGTTCTCGACCTACGCGACGTGGTGGATCCGCCAGGCCGTGACCCGTGCGATCGCCGGCCAGGCACGGACCATCCGGCTGCCGCTGCACGTGGTCGACCAGACCCGCAAGCTGCAGGCCGTGCGCCGCGCATGGGTGCAGGAACATGGCATCGACCCGAGCAACGAGCAGCTGGCCGCAAAGCTGCAGTGGGACCTCGAGCAGGTCGTGTCGCTGCTGGCCGTGCTCGAGGACACCATGTCCCTCGACGTGCCCGTCGGCGATGGCGAGCAGGACCTCGCGGACC
>SKUG01000099.1 GCA_007122215.1 Thermoleophilia bacterium
CTGGAGTGTGATCCAGCCGTCCGCGGGGAATCGACCCGCCCGCATCCGGGTAGGAGGCGAGGGATGTCCGACTCGCCGCCGCCCGAGGACCCTGCGTCCGCAACTCGCCCCCTGCTCGTTGCCCGGGGGCTGCTCGTGCTGCTCGCGCTCGCCACCGTGGTGGGCATGGCGTGGATGTGGCCCGGCGAGCGATCGGTCGCACCGGGTGCCGTCGAGCGCCCGCCGACCCTGCCCGCCGCGGTCACCGAGGTGCGGGAGGCTCCCTGCCCGGCCGGGATCGACAGCACCTGCATCGTGCTCGACGCCACCGTCGGTGCCGGCACCTACGAGGGCGAGACCTTCCCGATCACCTACGCCGGCACCGACGTCTCGACGATCCCCCGGGTCGGCGACAGGATCCGCGTCTACGAGAGCGAGGTCCCGCCCGAGGCGATGGATGCTGCCGGCGAGGAGATCCCCCCGGTGTTCTTCGCGGACTTCGACCGCCGCATCCCGCTGGGAGCCCTGTTCGCGTTCTTCGCGATCGTGGTCGTGGCGGTGTCCCGCTGGCAGGGGCTGCGCTCGCTCGTCGGCCTCGGCCTGAGCTTCGTGTTCGTGGTGACCTTCACGATCCCCGCGATGCTCGCCGGGTCGTCCCCGATCGTGATCGCCCTGATCACGGCCGTTGCGGTGATGTTCCTCACCCTCACCCTGACCCACGGCGTGGGGCCGACCATGACCTGTGCGGCGCTCGGCTCGGTCGGGGCGCTCGTGGTGACGGTCGGGGTCGCGGTGCTGGTGTCCGAGTCGGCGCGACTGACCGGCCTCGTGAGCGACGAGGCGCTCTACCTCCAGGCCCAGGACACCCAGATCAGCCTGCTCGGCCTGCTGCTGGCCGGGATCGTGATCGCCGCGCTGGGGGTGCTCGACGACGTCACCGTCAGCCAGGCATCCACGGTCGCTGCCCTGCGCGCCGCCAGCCCGGAGCTCGACCGGGTCCAGGTCATGCGTCGCGCCTTCGTGGTGGGCCGCGACCACATCGCGGCCACCGTCAACACCCTCGTCCTGGCCTACGCCGGATCCTCGCTGACGGTGCTGCTGGTCTTCTCGGTCGGGGGCACGTCGTTCCTGGATGCCGTCAACAACGAGGCCGTGGCAGCAGAGATCGTTGCGGTGCTCGCCGGGTCGCTCGGTCTGCTGGCCGCGATGCCGCTGACGACCGCGCTTGCGGCCTGGGTGGTGCACCGCCTGCCGGTCGAGGCGCTCGGCCGGCACGGCCACGTGCACTGAGCGAGCCCACCCCAGCGGTCCCGGGCGCGTCAGGCGAGGGTCTTGACCTCGCGACGGGAGACGATGGTGAAGCCCGCAGCGTCGAGCGCGGCGTCGAGCCGGCCGCGGGCATCGTCGTCGTACTCGACCAGCAGCGAGGAGTGGCCGATCTGCACCCGGGCATCATGGATGCCCTTCACCGGGGCCAGGGCCTGGGCCAGCCGGGCGGTGGATGACGTGCAGCGCAGCTGGTCGAGCTCGAGGGATTCACGCATGGCCGTATCGTACACCGCGCCGCCTCAGCCCACCTCCGCGAGGTGCCCCACGAGGCGGTTGAGCACCCCGCTGACGTCCTCCGGGGTGAACGGCTTCGGGAGGTACTCGCTGATCCCGCGCTGGACGGCTCGCTGCATGTACGACCCCCGGGTGTCGCCGGTCATCATCACCACCTGCGGGGGCTGCTCGGCCGCTGCAAGCTCCCGGGCGAGGTCCCAGCCCGAGCCATCGGGCAGGTGGGCATCGAGCAGCACGACGTCCGCAGCGGCCACGGCCAGCGCTCCCCGTGCCTCGACGAGGTCGCGGGCCTCGGCCACGCGCCAGCCCTCAGGCTCCAGCGTGGCGCGACATGTGTCCCGCACGTGCGGGTCGTCGTCGACGACCACGACCCGCAGCTGGGTGAGCTCCGGTGCCGGGCCAGCCCCGCCCTCGCTGCCAGCTGGCTGCATCGACTGCCCGCGTGCGGAGTGCTTGCGCGCATACATCTCCTGGTCGGCGCGGAAGAGCAGCTCCTCCAGCGTCTCGCCGGCATCCGGGTAGGTGGCGGTGCCGATCGAGAGCCCGAACGCGCCCGGCAGCGCCAGCTGCCGGCGGGCCGGTGCCAGGTGGGCGCGCAGGCGCCGGGCCAGGTCGTCGGCGCCGGATGCGTCGGTGCCTGCCAGCACCACCGCGAACTCGTCGCCGCCCAGCCGCCCGACGATGTCCGAGCTGCGGGTGTGTGCGGCCAGCAGCACCCCGATCCTGCGCAGCAGGGCATCGCCGGTGAGGTGGCCGAGCGTGTCGTTGACCAGCTTGAAGGCATCGAGGTCGATCAGCCCGACCGTCAGCGGATAGCCCAGCCGCGTCGCACGGTTGAGCTCGGCCTGGGCCTGCTCGTAGAAGGCGCGCCGGTTGAGCGCCCCGGTCAGCTCGTCCCGCTCGGCACGCTCGGTGAGCTCGTCGGTGAGCTCCACGAAGAAGTGGTCGGCCGTCTCCACCAGCACGGCATCCAGCAGCTGGTTGAGGTGCTCGCGCACGCCATCCTGCCCCGCCCCGGGCCGGACGTGCTCCCAGATCACCCGGCGCAGGCGCACGAACTCGGCGAGCAGGTCCCGCTGGGTGAACCCGGCGTGGGCCCGTGCCCGGGCGTGGGCCCGTGCGGCCTCGCGCAGCGCCTCGTCGACGACGGGGACCCGCCGCAGGCGTCGCTCGCCCCCGGCGCTGCCCTCGAGCCGGCGGGCGAGGGCAGCCACGAAGGCGGGCATCTCCCCGACGATCGCAAGGCCCTGCCCGAGCGGATCCGGCGAGAGCTGCATCCGTGCCCGGCTGGGCAGGTCCTGCGTTGCAGACAGCCATGAGGCGATGATCGCCCATGCCTCGTCGCGCAGCTGCATCGAGAGCTCGTGCAGCGCAAGGGTGGATGGGTGTGGCGTGGCAGTTCGGTTGTGCGAGTCCATGACAGTCGACCCGACACCGTGCCCTGCGTGAACCTTGCGGCGCGTGTCCCCAGGTGGGAGGACAGCCCGCATTCGATCGTCGCGGAGGGTTCCGAGGAGGGTGCGGCCCTGCGAGCTGCGTGCGCGACCCCGCTGGCTGCCTACCAGCTGCGCGCGTTCAGCTTGAGCGCGCGCTCAAGCTGCAGCATCCGGTCGATGCCGGGGTCCCCGCTCGCGGCGTAGGCGCCCGTGACGAACTCGGACCCGGTCGACAGCGCGCCGGGCGTGCGCGGCTGCGCTTCCCGCCCGGCAGGCTGCCGTGCCTGTGCCGGCAGCGGCGCCGAGATCGGCTGCGACTGCGCCGGCAGTGGCGGCTGCTGCGGGGTGTTCGAGAGACCATGCATCGACCTCATGGTACCCCGACCGGGCGAGTCCGTGAAGACCCTGTCTGGAACGGCGACCCGGCCGGCAGGGAATCGGCCGGCCCGGGCCGCCGGCTCGGCAGGAGCGGTATGATCCGGGGCTGGAGGAACGGCACGACCCCGGGAAGGAGCACCGCGGATGCAGCAGGCAGCGATGCGCAGCATCATGGCTGGTGACCTGGGTCGCGACGGCGCCTACCGCCTGCTCAACTCCCTGGTCGTGCCGCGGCCCATCGCCTGGGTCAGCACCGTGTCGGCCGCCGGGCTCGCCAACGTGGCGCCCCACTCCTACACCACGATCGCGAGCGTCGATCCACCCATGCTGCTCTTCGTGAGCGTCGGGGAGAAGGACACCGTCCGCAACCTGGGAGAGGTCCCGGAGTTCGTGGTCGGGATCGTCGACGAGGCGCTGGCCGAGCGCATGAACGTTACGGCGGCAAGCGCGCCTCCCGCGGCGAGCGAGTTCGAGCTGGCCGGGCTCGACGCCCTGCCATCGACCGTCGTGCAGGTGCCGCGCGTGGCCGACAGCCCCGCCTCGCTCGAGTGCACCGTCGAGCAGGTCGTGCCGCTGGGCAGCGACCCCGCCTACGTGATCATCGGCGAGGTCCGTGCCATCCACGTGCGCGAGGACCTGATGACCGACCGCGGCATCGTCGACCAGGAGCGCATCCGGGCGATCGCCCGGATGGGCGCCAACACCTACGCCCGCACCACCGACCGTTTCGACATGGTCCGCCCGACCTATGACGAGGTCATCGGCGCGTCATGACCCGCACCACCACGCCTGACACCAAGGGAGCACCCGAGATGAGCGAGACCTTCGACCTGAACGGCATCGACTACGTCGAGTTCTGGGTGGGCAACGCCCGCCAGAGCGCCTACTTCTACGAGCACGCCTTCGGCTTCACCCCGGTGGCCTACTGTGGACCCGAGACGGGCATCCGCGACCGGGCAAGCTACGTGCTCGAGCAGGGCGAGATCCGCTTCGTCTTCACCAGCGCGATCGTCCCGGACCACCCGATCGCCGAGCACCACGCCCTCCACGGTGACGGCGTCCACGACGTCGCGCTCGGGGTGCCGGACGTCGACGCCGCATGGGCGATCGCCACCAGCCGCGGGGCCACCGGTGCCTACGAGCCGCGCTCGGCCAGCGACGATGACGGGCAGGTGCGGCTCGCCGGCATCAACACCTACGGCGAGACCATCCACACCCTGATCGATCGCAGCGGATATGACGGTGCCTTCCTGCCGGGATACGAGGCCCTGCCGCAGCCCGCAGCGGGCGAGCGTGCCGGCATCGGCCTGCGCTTCGTGGACCACGTCGTCGGCAACACCGAGGACATGAACCCCTGGGTGGACTTCTACGAGCGCGTGCTCGGCTTCTCCGAGCTCGCCCACTTCACCGACTCGGACATCACCACCGAGTACTCGGCGCTCATGAGCAAGGTCGTCCAGAACGGCGACGGCCGGGTCAAGTTCCCCATCAACGAGCCGGCCACGGGCAAGCGCAAGAGCCAGATCGAGGAGTACCTCGAGGCCTACCGGGGCGCGGGCGTGCAGCACATCGCGCTGCTCACCGACGACATCATCCGCACCGTCGACGAGCTGCACCGCCGCGGGGTGCGCTTCCTCGAGACCCCGGACTCCTACTACGATGCCGCCGAGGAGCGTGTCGGCCAGATCGACGAGCAGTGGGCGGACCTGCGCCGCACCGGCGTGCTGGTCGACCGCGACGACGAGGGATACCTGCTGCAGATCTTCACCAAGCCCGTCCAGGACCGCCCGACGGTCTTCTACGAGATCATCCAGCGCAAGGGCAGCCGCGGCTTCGGCGAGGGGAACTTCAAGGCGCTCTTCGAGGCCATCGAGCGGGAGCAGGCGCTGCGTGGCAACCTCTGACGACAGCGGACGCGACGGCCATGCCGTGATCGCCGCCGGCGCC